>DGDD01000138.1 GCA_002385265.1 Chitinophagaceae bacterium UBA3961 | reverse complement strand
CGGAGTTTTCATAAAAGGCCGCTACCTTTGCGCAAACTCTTTTTTTGCTATGAAACGACTCTTATTTGTATTGCTTGCAGGTGCATTGGTATGCACAACTGTAAACGCTCAAGGAGTAAAAACTCCCGCTCCTTCTCCCACGGTTTCAATGAAACAAGACTTTGGTCTTTCTTCTATTGAACTATCTTATTCTCGTCCGGCTAAAAAAGGCCGTGTTATTTTTGGTGATCTGGTTCCATTTGGAAAAGTATGGAGAACCGGTGCAAACGGTGCTACCACTCTTACTTTCGGCGATGATGTAACTATTGGTGGAACTTCCGTTAAAGCAGGTAAATACGGTTTGCTTTCTATTCCGGGTGCCACTGAATGGACACTCATTATTACCAAGCAAACCAATGTAACCAGCCCTTCTGCGTACAAGCAAGAAGAGGATGTGGTACGTGTAAAAGTGAAACCAATGGCCCTCCCTAAAAGCATTGAAAACTTCACAATTGAAGTTGGCAATATCAAAGCTGCATCGTGTGAACTTTGGTTGATGTGGGATAAAACAGTGGTTGCATTACCGATTGCTACTGAAGTAGATTCAAAAGTTATGGCTCAAATTAATGAGGCGATGAAATCAGACAACCCTCCTTATTTTGCTGCTGCAGCCTATTACTTGGAAAACAACAAAGATCTCAATAAAGCTTTGGAATGGTTTACAATTGCTGCTGATAAAGACCCCAATGCCTATTGGATTAGCTACCAAAAAGCAAAATGCCTTGCAAAACTTGGTAAGAAAGCCGATGCTATTACCACAGCAAAAGCTTCAATGGCAAAAGCAGAAGAGCAAAAAAATCCTGATTACGTAAAGTTGAATGCAGATCTAATCAAATCGTTGGCAGGTAAATAATATCAAATTAGAATAAAAAAGGCTGTTGATGATCAACAGCCTTTTTTTATTGAGCAGACTTTTTTGATTTTAAGAAAGGTTGCAAAAGCACACTGAACAACATCACTCCCACAACACCAATTACATTCAACCACAAGAAAGAAACAATTTTCAAGAAATAGACGGCTATTACCAATACCTCAGCTAACAGAGCAGCATAGAATACGGCAATCCCTTTCACCCATTTGAAATAAAATGCAACAACAAAAATCCCCAGAATAGTGCCATAAAACCAGGAGCCCAGCACATTCACCGCCTCAATTAAACTATTGCCTAAATTGTAAGCAAACTGAGCGGCTATTATACAAAACAATCCCCAGCCAATAGTATAGAGTTTGCTCCATTTGTATTCTTGCTCTTCAGTTAATTGCTTCTTTGCAAACTTCTTGTGGAAATCGACCATTGTACATGAGGCCAATGAATTCAATGCAGCTGCTATGCTTCCCCATGAAGCTAGGAATATGATTGCAATGATCAATCCTACTAAACCTTGAGGGAGATAATCGCCCACAAATCGTAGAAAAATATAATTGGTGTCGTTCCCATCGGTACCCGGATTTGCCTTTTTTACTACTTCTTTAACTGCTTTTCGAGCTGTTTCTGAGTCTTGTTGGTTGATCAGAAGTTGCTCCTGAGCAATGTCTATCTTTTCTCTCTCATTCCCTTTTATCGCTACTGTTAAATTATTGACTAATACTTTTCGCTGTGATTGCAATAGTCGATAGGCGCTATCAGCTTCCACATATTCTTCGCTGTATTTTGAGTTAAGGGTAGTTTTTTGTTGAGCCAAATTGAAGTAGGAAGGCGCTTGATAAAACTGATAGAATGTAAAAACAAAAACACCAATCAGCAAAATGAAAAACTGTAAAGGAACTTTCACCAATCCATTCATCAATAAACTGATCTTGCTTTCCCCCTCGTTCTTAGAAGTAAGGTATCGTCCAACTTGACTTTGGTCGGTTCCAAAATAGCTCAGCGACAAAAACAATCCTCCTAACAATCCACTCCATATATTGTAGCGATCGTTCCAGTCAAACCCCTTTTCTGTAACGCCGGTTGTGATCACGTTTAGTTTTCCCGACTTCCCTCCTATTTCCAGAGCTTCTTTCAACCCCACACCATCTGGCAACATTGTGAGTGCATAATAGCCGGCAACAAACATGGCGGCATAAATTACGATGAACTGAAGTTGTTGAGTATACGCAACTGCTTTTGCACCACCCGTAGTGGTATAAATAATCAAAATGCCACCCATGGCAATATTGGTGAGGTAGAAATTCCAACCCAACATACTGTGAAGTACAATTGAAGGAGCAATTACACTTATGCCGGTAGAAAGCCCTCTCGACATTAGAAACAAGAAAGATGTAAAGGTTCTTGTTTTTAAATCGAACCGTTGCTCTAGCATTTCATAAGCTGTGATCACCTTTAGTTTATGAAACAAAGGAACTAATGTGATACAGATAATGACCATGGCAATGGGTAGTCCAAAATAATACTGTACAAACCGCATTCCATCAGTATAGGCTTGACCCGGCGCTGTCAAAAATGTGACGGCACTGGCCTGGGTTCCCATAATACTTAGTAACACCACCCACCATGGCAATTGTCGGTCGCCTAGAAAATATCCTTCTAGGTTTCTTGAGGTTTTACTTTTGTATACACCATAAGCTACTACCAGTGCTAAGGTGAACAAAAGAACCAGCCAATCGAGGGTTGTAAAATTCATGAGAACAAGCGGGTAAACAATGAAAATAAAACTATTTCAATAAAAAGAAACCCAAGCACAGCGATGTACCAGAGGTTCCAGCGATTCTTATTCGAGGTGGAAGGTTCATTCGTCATTTGATCGAGATTTTGAAGCCACACTCATGGCATACATCAAACTAAAGAAAATCCCAATCACCAATCCTACTGACATTCGCTTGATCAATTTCCCTATAATCAAGCCACCAATAATCGCAATGGCGAAAGCAATTCTTGGATTGATATTAGATTTACTCATTCTTAAAATCCTTTTTTCTTATTCAATGCAATCAAATTCGCTAACAAACGATATGCTCCCGGAACTCCGGCGGGAAGTTCCCGGAAGAAAACCAATCCAGTGTAAACAAATTTCCCTTTCCCATAATCGGCAATAATAAGCCCACCTTTCTGAGTTGATTCATTGGGATCTGCCATTGATAAAGGGGTTTGATATTGCCCATCAAATGGTTCGGCAAAATAGATTCCTCTTTCCTGTACCCAACCTTCAAAGTCTGCTTCTGTTATCTTATTGGGATAATTTAGAGCGGGATGATCGGGTAATTCGAATTTAACTTTAGCGGTTTCATCGGTAACTCTGTTTCTAGATACGGTAAAGGGATATGGACCAATGGCCGATTTTGTAGTACTGATGAAGTTATTGGTATTGTACTGTACAATCAAGTTTCCTCCATCTTTCACATAATTCATTAGCGTAGCATATTTTTCAAACATGTACTCATTCACATTGTAAGCTCGAACGCCAGTAATAATTGCATCGAATTGCTTCAAGTTTGCAGGAGTAATGTCGGCTGCCTTTAAGATGGTAACTTCATAGCCCATTTGTTGCAATGCGATCACTACTTTATCGCCGGCCCCTTCAATATATCCTACTTTCTTCCCAACCGTTTTAAGGTCGATATTGAGCACTTTAACTGCATCTTGATAGAAATAATGAATATTGGGGATATGGTCGTATTTTATACTCGTTACATTCAAAAAGGCCGGAATTTCTTCTTTCTTGTTGTTTAAGTTGACAAATGCCTGCACATAATCTTGATCTGTTTTTTGCATAAACTCATTGCTGATGGGCAAAGTATAGTCCTTTTTTAAGCCTTTTATCAGAGAGAAACTGCTATCTGTTGCATTCAACGAATTGGTGCTCATTCTCCCCGCCACATTTGCTTGAAAGCCGGACATATTCTTGTAGGCACTAACAGTTACGGTAATATTGGATTTCTGAATTCCTTGATTCTTTCTAAATATAACAATACTTGGATCGGTACTGATTCCTACGGGTGGTACTACTACTAAAGGTTGATACAATTCTCCTTTAACCGGATCTGTATACTTGTACTGTACCGGTAATGCGTAGTTCAAGTCGAGTCCTGCAATTGATATCGCAGCATTTACGTAATAAGATGCGTCATTTTGAGGGGCCCCTACTTGTTCCTGCTTGTCGATCACAAAACTACCTTTGGTCATTTTTTGCACCATCCAGTAAGGTTGACTGATGGGATCTGTAGAAGAAATCGTCAACGTGATCGGAATAGTCACATTTTCATTCTTCTTCAATGGCTTATTGAAGATTGAGTCTATGGGAGCCAATTTCAATGTATTCAATTTGGCTTCTACACCCAATCTATTATTTAAAGAAACGATTAATTTAATCGAATCTCCTTGTACGGCGTAATTACTATTGGTTGCAGCCTCCATAAACAACCCACTGCAAGCCGCGATCAGCTTTTTTGTTTCATTCAACTTTTGATGCTTCCAATACGAAGCTGGCAA
>DGDD01000225.1 GCA_002385265.1 Chitinophagaceae bacterium UBA3961 | reverse complement strand
GTCGCCCAAAGCTGCCGTTAATGGCGTAAAAATTGAGCTCAAATTTGACGATAAGCTAAGCGAGGTATATACCGGAGACGCGCATAGAATCAATCAAATCATCACCAACTTAGTCGGAAATTCCATAAAATTCACCACAATTGGAAGTATTTCCATCAACGCTTTCTGTAAGAAAAAAACAAGGAATAAAGACCTCGTATTAATTGAAGTAGTTGACACAGGTATTGGCATTCATGAAACCTTTTTGCCTCGAATTTTTGATGCTTTCACACAAGAGCAAGACGGAAAGTCAAAGTCTTTTGGAGGTACTGGTTTAGGCATGAGCATCACCAAGCATCTGGTAACCTTAATGGATGGAAGCATTGTTGTGAAAAGCAAAAAAGGTGCAGGCACAAGCGTATTGGTTGAACTCCCTCTGTTAAAAACAATTACAGACCACAGTCAAGTAGCCTATTACACAGAAGAATACCCCCTGAAAGGTAAAGAGATCATAGTAGCGGAAGATAATGACATCAATGCTACAGTAATCAGAAGTATACTTAGCAAGGCGGGAGCTCAGGTAGAAATGGTTCAAAACGGACTCGACTTGATCAATGCACTTACAACTAAGAGCTTTGACTTGGTGATCTCTGATATCCAAATGCCGGTTATGAGTGGAATTGAAGCGGTAAAATTGATCAGAGAACGATTCGGATGCAAGTTGAGAGTAATTGCGCTCACTGCCAATGCGCTCACTGAAGAAAAAGAAAACTGCCTGAAATCAGGATTCAATGCCGTAGTATTCAAGCCCTTCAAAAAAGATCAATTGCTAGAAGCTTGTTTGGTTCACTTGAGTGGCCCACTTGAAAAAGAAGCGGAATACCCTACAACACTCAAGGGCACCCTTTACAATTTGGAAACACTCGCTGAGATGCTGGATTTCAATCAAGAACAATTGCGCAAATTGGTAATTGAATTTTGTACAGAAACACCCACAAGGCTTATTCAACTTAAAAAAGCATTGTCTAATGGCGACTCAGAAGAAGCCAAGAGAATTGTTCATTACCTCACTTCTTCTATTCATCACTTTTGTATTGAAAGTTTGTTCAAAATTGTAGCCCGCTGGAACAAACACACGATACACAACATTACGGCGAAAAACAAAGCAGACCTCGAATGTATGATTGAACAATTGTATCTGGTCGTGGATGAACTGCAACAAGAATTTCAACCGGAATTGTCTGCCACCTAAAACATTGAATATTAACACATTTGGCATCCTAAGTGCAAACGTGTAGCAATAGAAGAACCTAAAAGGCGTTAAACCTTGGTACCGCTTTTATTTTACATTGATTAATACCCTTTTATGGCGATTAATAAAGACTTGCGTTTGTTCCTTGTAGACGATGATATTTTTTGCCTGAACTTGTACCAACAATTTCTTACGAAATTGGGTGCCGAGAACATTTCCTGCTATACAGGAGGAAAAGATTGCATCGACCATTTAATAGAACGCCCACACATCATTTTCCTCGATTACAATATGGATGAAATGAATGGTTTGGATGTATTACAAGCCATCAAAGCATTCGACAAGGACATTGCCGTTGTTTTCATCTCCGGACAAGAGCAAGTAGACATCGCAGTAAACGCCTTAAAACATGGCGCTTTCGACTATATTGTAAAATCAAAAATTACTCCTGAGCTGTTGAGTGATACAATCAATAGAATTACTGCCACGCTAAATATTGAAGTAAAGCCAGCAAAAAAATCATTCCTTGGTAAATTGGGTTTAGCTCGCTCATAAACATATTTACATTGCTTTAGGATTATATTCTCCTTTCAAATGCGATAAATCGGCTCAGTACAGTATTTTTGCGGAAACCTCGAACAGATATGTCGAACCGCACCGATATCAGCAGCATGGGTGAATTTGGATTGATCCAACATCTTACTAAAAACATAGAAATTCAAAACGCCTCTACTATTTTAGGAGTGGGAGACGACGCAGCCGTGATTGATCATTATGGTAAACAAACCGTTATCACAACCGATCTTTTAATCGAAGGCGTGCATTTCGATCTAGCCTATACCCCACTCAAACACTTAGGATATAAAAGCGTGGTAGTAAACGTAAGTGACATCTACGCTATGAACGCCACCCCTACTCAAATCACCTTGTCTATTGGTATCAGCAATCGATTTAGTGTTGAAGCCCTTGACGAATTCTACGATGGAGTTTATGCTGCATGCGAAGAATACAATGTTGATTTAATTGGTGGCGACACAAGTACTTCGCAAAAAGGGTTTATCATTTCTGTTACCGCTATTGGCGAGGTGAGCCCCGATCAATATGTTACTCGAAGCGGCGCTAAAAAAGGCGATCTTCTATGTGTAAGTGGGGATCTCGGTGGAGCCTATATTGGATTGCTTTTCCTTGAAAGAGAGAAAAGAATTTATTTGGAAAACCCTAAGGTTCAGCCCGATTTAGAGGGAGAGAGTTATGTAATTGGTAGACTGCTAAAACCGGAAGCAAGAAAAGATATCGTAGCCTTCTTTGAAGACAAAGAAATAAAGCCGACTGCGATGATGGATGTGAGCGATGGATTAAGTTCTGAGATCCTTCACATATGTGAAAAAAGCGGTTTAGGATGCGTGTTATACGAAGAAAAAATACCTGTATCAGAAGCTTCTAAAGCCGCTGCCTATAAGTTTGAAATAGACCCCACAGCCTGCGCATTAAGTGGAGGCGAAGATTATGAATTGGTTTTCACCATTCCACAATCTGAATATGAAAAGCTCGTTCTAAATGAGCAGATCAGTGTTATTGGTTACATGACAGAAGCATCGGAAGGTGCCCACATTATTACCAAGGGCGGTAACAAACACGCTATCACTGCACAAGGCTGGAATGCTTTCAAGAAATAACCTGCTTTTTTAATGAGCTTGAATCGTGCTTTTTGGATAGGTATTGGCATATTGTTGCTGCAGTCTTGCAGCAGCAGTAAAATGCTGCCCTATTCCCCCACCAATAAAATTGCACCCGAAAAACTAGAAAAAGATTTCAAAGTATTTCGAGGTGTTTTAGAAAATTTTCATCCCAGCATTTATTGGTTTACTCCAAAAGATAGCATGGATTACTATTTCAACGAAGCACATGCTAAACTTAAAGATTCGTTAACAGAAGTAGAATTCAAAAAGATACTTACCTATGTAATTGAAAAACTTCATTGTGGCCATACGGCTATTCGTTATTCAAACAATTACAGCAATTATCTCGACACAGCCAATATACCTGTATTTCCTTTCAGCATTAAAGCATGGGGCGACAGCTTGGTGGTTTTGAACAATCTACATCGTTCAGATAAATACATCAAAAGAGGAACCATTATTACAGCCATTGATGGCAAATCATCGAAGCAATTGATCGATACATTCTTCCATTATTTGGTAACGGATGGCGCAGCGTTAAATGGAAAATACCAACAATTGAGCTCTAGAGGGAACTTCGGCTCCTTATATAAACAAGTATATGGATTGAAACCAAGCTTCTCGGTTCAATATTTGGACGCAAACAAAGTAGAACACCGCGTTGAAGTTCCTTGGTATGATCCGAAACTGGATACCGGCGTTGCACAGAACAGAAGACCGCCTGCAGGCGCGGGACAAAGAAACCTCCCGCCATTAAACGGAATAAGAAACCTTCAAATTGACACCAGCCTGAAAACCGGTTATCTTACCATTAACAGTTTTGCAAAAGGCAATAGCCTTCGTTCCTTCTTTAAAGAATCATTCAAAGTACTAGATGAAAGAGGCATACAAGACCTCGTGATTGACGTTCGATCAAATGGAGGTGGCGATGCGGGGCTTTCAACATTGCTTACTCAGTATATAATAGATAAGCCGTTCAAAATCGCCGACACTTTATATGCTGTGGCTAGAAATGGTGAATACAGTAAACATATCAGAAGGTTTTTTTGGTATCGCTTGGGTTTGCTTCTTATCACACACAAAGCTTCAGACGGAAAATATCATTTCGGATTTTTTGAACGTCATGTTTATCATCCTAAAACAAAACATCACTTCAAAGGCAATATTTATATTCTAATTGGAGGAAATTCTTTTTCTGCTACTACTATTTTCGCGAGAAAGGTTCAAGGCCAATCTAATATTACATTGATAGGGGAAACCACTGGCGGTGGTGCGTATGGAAACAGCGCTTGGATGATCCCGGATGTTAAACTCCCCAACTCCAAACTGTATTTTCGACTTCCCCTATTCCATTTGGTGATGGACAATGATCCAAAATTATTAGGACAAGGTGTTGTACCCGATATCAGCTTGCCTTTCAATAGCTCTCAAATGCATCAAGCAGGTGATCCAAGAGTGAATGCTGTAAGGAATTTGATATTGTCGAAGAGAAACAAATAGAATTGAGGTTTTAGGCTTTGGGTTATTAGGCATTCGTCTCAGAGTTTCTTTTTCTAATGCCCTGATTATTGATTAATTTGCTGTTCATATCATTCTCACCAAACACACCATGTCTTCTCTCAAAATAACATTACTACAATCCAATTTGGTTTGGGAAAACAAGGACGCAAATCTTGCTCATTTTGAACAATTGATTTCTGAACTAAAAGAACAGGCTGAAATTGTGGTACTCCCGGAGATGTTTTCCACCGGGTTCAGCATGAAGCCTGAACTACTGGCTGAGAAAATGGACGGACCCACTGTTAACTGGATGAGAAAAATGGCCGCTGGCAAACGCATTGTACTTACCGGCAGTGTCATTATTGAAGAAGAGGGGAACTATTACAATCGCTTGCTTTGGGTACTGCCTAATGGACAAATAGGGCAGTACGACAAACGACATCTTTTTGCATATGCCAATGAAGACCAACATTACAGTCGCGGTGATAAACGCCTCATTGCTTCTGTTAAAGGATGGAAAATTCTTCTTTTAGTATGTTACGATTTGCGCTTCCCTGTATGGAGTCGTCAACAAGCAGTAGAAGATGAAGCTGCTGAATACGACTTAATAATTTATGTAGCCAATTGGCCTGAGCGTAGAAACCATGCCTGGAAAACACTGCTGCAAGCAAGAGCCATCGAAAATCAATGTTATGTGGTAGGTGTAAATCGAGTTGGATTAGACGGAAACAACATTGCGCATAGTGGCGATAGCATGGTGGTAGACCCACTCGGTGAAGTATTGTATACAAAAGTTCAAGAAGAATTTGTTCAAACTATAACCATCACAAAAGAGCATCTTGCAAGCATTCGAGAAAAACTTCCCTTTCTGAAAGATGCAGATGATTTTAATATTCTACTTTAAGTAAAGATTGCCATGCCAACAGCTTATCTAAACGGACCTATTTTCGATGGACTAACCCTTCATCACAACAAAGCACTATTAATAGCCGACGATGAAACTTTTGTTGGTATTGTTTCAGATGATGAAGTACCCGAAGAATACTCGATTGTTGATTTGAATGGACAATATATTAGTCCTGGATTAATTGACATTCAAATCTATGGCGGCAATGGTAAAATGTTCAGCGATGAGCCAACCGTTGAAACCATTGAACATACTTACGAATATTGCAAAGCCGGCGGAGCCACTCATTTCTTGATTACATTGGCAACGAATGATGTGAAAATATTTTATGAAGGTTTTAAAGCGGTATATGCATATTGGCAGAAAGGCGGAAAAGGCTTATTGGGTCTTCACTTAGAAGGTCCTTACTTAAATCCGGCTAAAAGAGGTGCGCACATTCTGGAATACATCAAGAAACCAACCATTGAAGAAGTGTTATCGCTATTGGAAGCAGGTGGTAAGGCTTTTCGAATGATGACATTGGCGCCTGAATGCTTCGACTTTACCATCGTTGAATTACTTCAAAAAAACGGAGTATTGGTTTCACTAGGGCACAGCAATGCCAGCTATGAAGAAGCAACACAAGCATTTAATAATGGAATTCCTGTTGGTACCCATTTGTTCAATGCGATGTCTGGCTTACAACACAGAGCACCGGGTGTAGTTGGTGCCTTATTCGATCACCCAACAGTCAAGTGCAGCTTAGTATGCGATGGAATCCATGTTGATTTCGCTGCGGCGCGCGTTGCTAAAAAGATAATGGGCGATCGTTTGTTTTATATTACCGATGCAGTAACACATGCCGAGGAAGGCAGTTACAAACACTTATTCAAAGGTGATCATTATGCCCTACCCGATGGCACTTTGTCGGGGTCAGCATTAACGATGTTACAATCAGTAGAAAACGGAATCAAACACTTGAATATATCCATTGAAGAGAGTCTTCGTATGGCAACCAGTTATCCCGCCTCATTGTTTAACAAAGCGGGCTTAGGACGTTTCGAAAAAGGAGTAAAGTCGGAACTAGTGAAATTTGACCTATCTGCTTGATTTACAACTACTCATCAGTATATTAAAACTAAGCTAAAAAAGCCATTGCTGGCGTCCCTTGCTTGCAAATACAAGGTTCATTTGCTATTTTGTTGCAAACTTTGCAAGTATGGGTTTGGATGTGCGCCTATTTGATTTAAGACCGCTAAAGAAATACTTCTACTATTATGTAGGTGCTGCGGTTTTTTTCGGCGGCTTGGTGGCGTATGTATTTTATAGTAAGAATAATCCGATTGGTTATGTGCCACGTCAGTTCTTAGACAACACCAATATGATCATCATCCTTTTTGCGGCCACTTTTCTTTATTCAAGATTCAGCAAAAAGGAACTCGAAAAAATTATTCAAACCAAAGACGACTCCAAGAAGTTCGAAGCTTATATTAGTTATTCGAAAAAACGAACGATTTGGAATTTATTCTCTCTTTTAGTGACTGCGGCTCTATTTTTAGCAACCTACAGTAAAGTATTTCTCATCATTTTTATTTTACAATTATCGTTGAGTATTTTCTTATATCCTCGCAAGTCATTTATTCTCCAAGAGCTGAAAGAACGCGATCTGGAATTCACCAGTTAGTGCAATCACACACCTAATTAAGATAGGCTAGAAAACCCGTATATTTGGAAGTTAATATCTCACAATGACGGATATTCTAACCGAATTTGAGTCAAGACAGACACTCAAGCCACCAGCTACACTTACGGTAACCAAAGTAGCTTATACATTAATAGGTATTGTAATCATTCTATCTTATTACGCCTTCTTTATTGACCCGTTATATCAAGAAAACATGAAAACCTTTTCTTGGTATCACATTGCACTACTAATTGATTGTTCGCAATTAGTATGGCTAGTTTTTTTATTCTTTAACAAAGCCGCTGGACTCGTTGCCGCTATACTTTGTCAAGCTCATATTTTTGGCGTTCAGGTACTCAACCCCTTTTTAAATCATGGATACCAAGGCAATTCAGCAGCTCTATTCTATGTAATAGTTGTTCTTTGTTTAAATGTAACTGTTATTACTTTTGGGCTGAATAAGAAAAACTGGATTTTTTTAAAAATAACTGATATTACAAGGTACAAAGTAATGATACTAGCAGTGTGCTCCTTTGTAACAGGCTTATTTATAAAATTAATAATGGGTTAGTAATGGCATTATTCTTCATATTCATACTTCTTTGTTTGGCAATTGGGTTTTTGGCCACCATTGTCTTTGGTATGTTTTTTCTACTAGTGATTGCATTGCTTACAACCAGCGGTATACTTGCAACTTCCGTTCTAGTGGGGCTTTATAAAAACTCTTTGAAATCAGGATTCAATACCGCACTCTTACTGGCAGTATTAGCATCTGCTATTTCAATTTGCAGTGGCGTAGGCTTTCTAGTGGCTTGGTTTTATCATAGTAGTATGATGGAG
>DGDD01000107.1 GCA_002385265.1 Chitinophagaceae bacterium UBA3961 | reverse complement strand
GTCTCATTCCTGCTTGGGGCTTTTATCGGTCTTGACAGGGAAAAGCATGGCCGGGATGCCGGGATAAGAACCTATGCCGCCGTTTGTATTGGGGCAACTTTATTTACTGCTGTTGCGGCTCATTTGGTAAGCGATGTTGCTGCTGCTTCAAGAGTGATAGCTAATATTGTTACCGGTGTTGGTTTTCTTGGGGCTGGTATTATCTATCGCAACAGCAGCGCCGGAACATCGCATGGCTTAACAACAGCAGCCACGGTTTGGTGTACTGCCGCAGTTGGTGTGGCAATAGGTCTCAATATGTTTATCATCGCCATTGTTGGGGCAATTGCATTGTATTTCCTGCTTTCCTTGCATCACCAGCATTGGTATATAAAATGGAAAAATAAAATGATAAATAAGCACAACGAAAAAGACAACACTGATTAATTGTTTACTAAAATGTTTCTATATATTTTATGTCATCGTTAAATTCAACATCATCAGGGGCAAAACACAATAAATCGCTTAAGATTGTATTCGCTATTACGGCCACTTATTTGGTAATAGAAGTTATAGTCGGATTTATCTCCAACAGCCTTGCTTTACTTTCCGATGCTGCCCACATGCTTACAGATGTAGGTGGGCAGGCATTAGCCTTGTTTGCCATTTGGATGTCATCCAAGCCAAGGAACAACCGCAAAACCTACGGATATTACAGAACAGAAATATTTTCAGCATTAATTAATGCAATAGTGCTGATTTTTATTTCCGGTTATATTCTATATGAGGCATGGCAACGGTTTAAAGAACCGCCTGCAGTGGCGGGCATACCTATGCTGATAGTTGCCGTTTGTGGGTTAATCATTAATCTCATTGCAATGAAAATTTTAAAGGCAGGTTCCGAGGAAAGTATAAATATTAAAGGTGCCTTTCTGGAAGTGGTGAGTGATATGTTGAGTTCTGTGGCTGTTATAATAGCCGGTATTATTATTCTTGCTACCGGCTGGTTGTATATTGACCCCATCATGAGTGCATTGATTGGTTTATTTATTTTACCAAGAACCTATAACCTTTTAAAAGAGTCGGTGGATATACTGCTGGAGGGAGTTCCGAAAGATGTTGACTATGCGGCAGTAGAAAAATTCATTTCCGAAAAACCAGGTGTGCTGTCAGTTCATGATTTGCATATCTGGACACTGACATCGGGGATTAATGCATTAAGTGGTCACATAATAATGAGTGCAGAAACAAATCTTTTAGTCATAAGCGAGGTAACAGCATCCATTAAAAATGAATTATCAACAACATTTAAAATAACGCATACAACCATTGAAGTCCATATAGATAAGGAAGGCTATGTCGCAAATATTATTTAGGCAACTTATAAGTCGGAAACATAAAAGAGCAAAACATAACTCGTTAAAACAGTAAAACTGTAATTATGGACGGATTGAAATTGGATAAATGGCAGAAATCTTTCGAAGCAGAAGTTAAAAGTTTGCAGGTAGAGTATGATGCATTTCTTTTACCTGTAAATTTTGAGGATACCTACCAATTAAGAATTGATGAAACAAACCAGACACTTTCTTTATGGGTAGATACAGAAAATCTTCCAAAAGAAATTGAAGACAGGTTATCTGAATTGTTATTAAAATCGGAGCCGGAAGATTCTGTATAAGTGGTTTTGTGGCTGCTATTTAAAAAGCAGTTTTTTTTATTAAAGGAGATATAGTAGAATTAGCTAAAAAGGGCGAAGATAAAACTCAGCAGTAGCAATTAAATATTAACAAAATTAAGCGCAGAAGCTATGTATTTATACATTCATAAAACACATAAAAATGAACAGACTCAATTGCTGGAAGTGCATAGTGATGCTTGCATCCGTTTTAGGAATGGTTTCAGCGTTTACTGCATAGTAATAAATAAACAATCATTTTGAAAGGTTGCAGATAGAAATATCTGTAACCTTTTTATTTTTAAAACAAACCGTGATGGAAAGCAGAAAGCAACATTGGGAAACAATATTCACCTCTAAAACACCAAATGAAGTAAGCTGGTTTCGGGAATATCCAAAAACTTCCATAGAGTTTATGGAGTTATTCAATTTGCCTTTAACTGCAAACATCATTGACGTTGGCGGTGGAGATAGTAAGTTAGCAGATGCACTTTTATACAAGGGCTATAAAAATATTTGGGTGTTGGATATTTCAGCAGCAGCATTAGAAAGGGCAAAAAACCGGTTGGGCGAAAAAGCTGGTTTGGTGCATTGGATTGTTTCTGATATAACTGAATTTGAACCACCAGTGCAGTTTGATTTTTGGCACGACAGGGCAGCCTTTCATTTTCTTACAAGCGATGAGGCTATCAGTAAATATGTAGCTATTGCTGAAGCAGGTATTCGTAACAAAGGGTATTTAGTGTTAGGTACATTTTCAGAAAACGGACCCGAAAAATGCAGTGGCTTACAAGTTCAACAATACAACGAGGCATCTATGAGTGCAAGATTTGAGATAGCATTTGACAGGATTAAGTGTATTACAGAAGACCATACGACACCTTTTAATACGGTTCAGAATTTTCTTTTTTGCAGCTTTCAAAAGAAGTAACAAATGTACAGCATCATAACAGGCACCATATTATTAGGCATTACTCATGCTCTTATTCCAAACCACTGGTTGCCATTAGTGGCTATTGCCAGGTCGGAAAAATGGGAGAAATATGAATTGATGCTGGTAGCTTCTATTACAGCATCGGCTCATGTGCTGGGCACTGTTATTCTTGGCTTTGCATTGGGAATGATTGGTTCAAAACTGGCGCATCAATATGAAGGATATGTGCATGTAATTGCACCGGTGCTATTGATAATATTCGGATTAATCTATTTTACTGTAAACCTGCCGCACCATCATCATGCTGCCAATAAGGATGTACAGCAATATAAAAAATCGAAAACCAAATGGGTGATGATTTTTGCAGCCACCATGTTTTTATCTCCCTGCCTGGAAGTGGAAAGCCTTTTTTTGGCAGCAGGCGCCTATGGGTGGGATGATATTTTACTGCTGGCTTTGGCGTATGCAGCCATCAGCATCACAGGAATTATCACTCTTGTAATGGTTGCATTTAAAGGAGTGCAGATGATGAACTCACAATTTATTGAGCACAACGAAAAACGTATTACCGGTATGGTATTAATTATAGTAGGCATTGTTACATTTTTTTTACACTAAATAAAGTTTTATGGCACATAAACATGATGAAACAAAAATTGCAGAGCAGGAAGCCTG
>DGDD01000229.1 GCA_002385265.1 Chitinophagaceae bacterium UBA3961 | reverse complement strand
CAGAGGCCAACTTAAGCTTCCGGGGAGACTGGGATAATATATCTGACCTTCGGCTCGTCCCCCGCTATTTTGTAAATGTCCTCAAAAATGAGTCCGTTTTTTCCAACCCCGAAGGGGTTGCAGATTGGTAGCAACAGAGTGACAAACGTGCCATACAACCCCGAAGTGGGTTGCATTTAAATAGATGAATTTGGGGTGAAAATTATGTGGTAAAGATGTTCTTTTTTGAAAAATTGGGAATTTTGGTGATAGTGGATCAGTCGCATATATCGATAACAGTATAGTTGTAATAAAGTTAATAATGTATCAATTCTTGGGGAGTTTCGTACATTTCAGATTAGACTTATTTTGAAATCCCGTTATAGAATGAAACTTCTTTTATTTTTCATAGGACTGCATTTAATCTCAATGAAGGTCTTTGCTCAACAGGCTGATACGAAAACTGACACTTCATTTACTTTGTCATATATTTCTATTGGACTTGGAAGCAACATGTGGACAATGCAACCTATGTTTAGAGTTCGAGGATCTCAATTTGTGTATACATTGGAAGAAGCTTGGCTATTCAATGATTCTAAAAAAGCTAAAGTAGACACTGTCTTAATAGGGAATTTTCGAAATTCATCAATTGATTCAATCATTAACATATCGAAGGAAATTAAAGGGGACTCAGTGTACAAAATGAATACACAAGTAATGAGCGGGGGAATCATCAATCTTTACTTTTCATCCAATCGTCGTAAACTTAGTTTTGATTTGTACAATGCGAACGACAAAACAGCTCAGAAAATAGTTGACATCTTAAACGGATATATTCCAGACAGATATGAAAAGCTTTGGATTAGTGATATCATAGCAGAGATTAGTCACCGATGAGAATATTTCTTGGGACAAACTGAAAGTATCAAGTCAAAATTGTCGCTATAATTTAGTAAATGGAATGACTCTTATTAGAATATTAAGTATAGGCAAACCAGAAATGAAAATTTGTTTTCTGAAACGTACTGTATTTTTTTAGTTCCGGAGCCTAGGTGGTCTTTGGTCCCTAAGAGAGCTGTAAGCGTACCCAATCTTCAGCAGTTTCCTGCCAGCCACAGTAATAAATTGTGCCTAAGACAATTCCCCTCACCCCCTAATTCGGCAACACAATCTTCTGCGTCATTTTCATATCCTTCACATAATAAGCGCCTTTGCCGAAGTGCATGATGTCAATTAAACAGGGACCGGGCTTGAGGTTTTTTTGAAAGAGGAGTTGACCGGCGGAGCTGTAGATATAAATGGGACCGGCTTCTTTTAGTTCGATGTCGAGAAAGCCGTTCTCAACCGTGTCTTTTTTGATGCGTACTACGGGAACATCTTTGGTAAAAGAGATGTGTTGCACGGAAGAACGAATTTCAGTGCCGTTGGTTTGCATCTGCGTGACGCGGTAATAATTGTCGCGGGCGCTGGGGAAATCATGGATAAAACTGTAATACTGCATGCCTTGCTTGCGCATGGGAGTGGGGATCACGGCAATGGTGGTCCAGTTGGAGGCATCCATTGAGTACTCGATCTTGTATTGATCGGCGAGGGTGTCTTGGAACATGTTCCATTTCACTATTACAGAGCCTTGTTGCTTCTCTACAATACAGGGAATATCAGAATCGGGTAGGGCGCTGACCGTTGGAACTGTCTTCTTCGGTTGTGCCATACTGATGTAAAATGCCAAACTGCTTACAACTACAAATACTGTTTTTTTCAAAAGGATAGAATACATGTAACCCGGTTTTTCGTTGGACCTAGTATTGAACGTAGAAAGGGCTGTGTTACTGTTTTGGTGCAAGGGTTGGAGGGGGGTAAATTGAGAAATTAGGGGGAAACCTGTAGGGACAATTAATAATTAAGAATTAATAATTAATAATGGAACAGCCGGCGGTTAGGGTGTGTTCACCGCAGAGTCCGCTAAGTCCGCAAAGGAGTCGCGAAGTTTCGTTTGTTACTGTTTTTGTTCTTTCTGCCTTTTCCTTATTCCTTCTTTTTCACCGCAGCGGCGCAGCGATCGCAGCGGCAACGCAGCGCTGGCGGTCCTTCTGTATTTCCTCCCTCTTCTATCTTCCATCCTCCCTCTTGTATTCCCCCTGTTCTTTCTGCTTTCTTTTTCACCACCGATACCACGAATTAGAACAGATTCACACAGATTAGCTGCTGATATTCAATCAGTCCGACTGCCGGCTGTTCAATTCTTAATTCTTAATTTTTACTTCTTAATTCTCAACCCCCGCTCTTCATTCAAATTTTGCCACTTCCCCCCATTTGCCTATTTTTGATACGTTGTTGCAAAAAATGAAAAAAGGGTCTCCGATATACAAATTACTATCACTATTGGTAGTGACGCTGTTTGTTTTCAGCATCACGCCCCAATGGGTTTGGCACGACCAATTTTCCCGACACATCGATTCGGTGCACCAACACAAAGATTGTAGCGCCGACGATCTGGTTTCTTACAACAAGTTCTGTCATGTTCAAGATTGGGTGGTAGGAACCCCGTTCCTAGAATTGGATGCAATAGAGGCCACCCCCACGCAACAGTTCCTTGTTCATGTTGAAAGCAATGAACCCTCCTCATTTCATCTTAGTTTTCAAGAAGTCTTTAATAGACGTGGCCCGCCTGCCTTGACTAATTCTGTTTCTTAATTAGTCATCTTTAATTGTATTTTATTATGTTCAGACTTCTAAGTCTGGTATTCTTACTTGTATCGATGTATTCGGTACAAGCTCAAAACTGTAGCTTTCGTTTGAGCGGTCATATTGAGGACAAGGATACCAAAGAAAAATTGGCAGGTGCTACTTTATTAATCAAAGAATTGAATAAATCGGCCTTGTCGGATAATAATGGCGATTTCCTTTTCAACGGACTTTGCGCCGGTAAATATACATTGGTAATTTCCCATGCATCTTGTGATACAATTTCGGAATTGCTGGATCTGCAAAAAGACATGCATTTCGATTTCAAGCTGCTGCACGCTAGTAAAACCCTTGAAAAAGTAGTGGTTTCGGCTTCTAAAGGCATTCAAAGCTCCGGATTTAAAAAGGAGCTAAGTGGCATTGCACTGCAAGAAGCAAAAACCGGTTCACTCGCAGAAGCACTTTCAAGATTAACGGGAGTGACCATGCTTCAAACCGGTAATACCATCGCTAAACCTGTTATTCATGGATTACATGGCAGCAGAATTCTCACCATCAATAATGGTGTACGCCAAGAAGGGCAGCAATGGGGCAATGAACACGCACCTGAAATTGACACGTACTTGGCAGACAAGCTACTGGTAATAAAAGGAGTAGATGAGTTGCGCTATGGAAGCGATGCTATTGGTGGTGTGGTAATTGTAGATACCAAACCACTGAGAACTACAGTGGGTACCTCCGGAGTACTACATACCGCCTATGCTACTAATAATCAAGAATACATTGCTTCGGCTCAATTCGAACAACGTCTCAAAAAAGCTGACGCTTTTGCATACAGGCTTCAAGGCACGTTCAAGAATGGCGCAAATGTAATGACGCCCAATTATCGTCTGAACAATACCGGTATGCAGGAAATTAATTTCTCCGTAACAGCCGGATATAAGAAGAAATTGTGGAGCACCGAGTTGTTTTACAGTCACTTCTTTACACAAGTGGGTATTTTTACAGGATCGCATATTGGGAACATCACCGATTTGGAAAAAGCGATCGCTTCAGACCGTCCCGATGCATCTTTTCTCAATGAACAATCGTATCAAATTAAACGACCCCGCCAACAGGTGACGCACGATTTGATAAAGTCTCAAACCTCTTACAATTTGAATGGGCATAAAATTAGCTTGTTGGTAGCGGCTCAAATCAATTCACGTCAAGAGTATGATATTGTTCGGAGCGCCTCTTCAAAACCACAGCTTGATTTAAACATCGCCACTTTAACGGAGGATATTTCTTGGGAACGTCCGAGAACAGGAAGGCACCAGGGAAGCAGTGGGGTGGTAACGATGCAACAAAACAATGTGTATTCAGGTCGGTATTTTATACCCAATTATTTCGCCACAAATTATGGCGTATATGATATCGAAAAATGGTTTTTTGGAAAATGGGAACTGCAGGCCGGCGCTCGTTTCGATTTCAAGAATATTGCAACAACACGGTTGAAATTCAATGGCGATACGCTCGATAATACATTCAAGTTCACAACATTTGGCGCTTCTGTTACGGGTATTTACAACTGGACAGATCAGTGGAAATTGATCGGTAGCTTCAGTCGTGCAACCCGGGCTCCCTATGTAAATGAATTGTTGTCGGATGGTATTCATCATGGAACAGCAACCTATGAAAAGGGCGATATAAATTTGGTTCCTGAGAAATCGTCCAATCTATCCATCACTGTACAGCATCACGATAAGGCTGATAAATGGCAAATGGAATTGTTGTTTTACGGAAATTACATCAACGATTTTATTTACCAGCAACCCAAACCTGATGCGCCTGTATTGACCATCGCCGGGGCTTTCCCTCTTTGGCAGTACGAACAAACAGATGCTTTTTTATATGGATTAGATGGTCAAACCAATTTGAAAGTAACAAAATCTCTTGAATGGGATGTTAAATGGTCGATCCTGTATGCGAGAAATAGGAAGACAAACGATTGGTTGATTATGATGCCCGCAAATCGCTACAATAGCGGTCTGAAGTATACATTTAAAGATGGCTTAAAGAGAAGCAATTCCTATCTGAATTTGGAATATCAGTATGTTGACAAGCAACGAAGAGTTCCAACAGCAAACGGTTTAAAGTATGATTACAAAGCTGCGCCGGCGGCTTACCAACTGGTCAATTTATCGGTAGGAACAGATACCGAATGGTGGGATCACAAATTCAATTTTTCAATTTCAGCTCGCAATTTGTTTAATGTTACGTATCGCGACTATTTAAATGCAATGCGGTATTTCACCGATGAAATGGGTAGGAATATCATTATTCGCGCAAGTTTTAATCTGTAATTATCTAAAATTAAAAATCATGAAATTCAATAAAGTAAAAGCATTTGTTCTGGTTCTATTGTTAGGTGCAACAGTAGCTTCTTGTAAAAAAGTAGCCGTAGAAGAAAACGATGAAGAAGTTTTGACCACACTCCAACTTACGTTTACACCTGCGGCTGGAGGTAGTTCTTTAGTATATAAGTTTGATGATCCGGATGGTCCGGGTGGTAATGCTCCCACAACCGATCAAATAGTATTAGCCCCAAATACTACATACAATGTGAGCATCGCTGTGTTGAACAAAACGGCATCTCCGGTAGCAGATATTACAAGTGAGATTTTGACGGAGGCAATTGCGCATCGTTTTTATTTCATCCCCGCTTCCGGTACAAATATTTCCGTTTCCAATTTGAGTAAAGACGTAGATGGAATTTCCGTTGGACTCACCTCTACTTGGACTACAGGGGCCGCAGCCACCGGAAGTATTCAAGTGGTGTTGAGACACTACCCCGGTACTCCTCCAAATAAAGCCGAGTCGGATGATGTATCGAGTACAAAATCAGGAACCGATATTGAAGCTACATTCGCAACAAAAATTCAATAAGAACTTCTATAATAGTCAAGCCCCGCAATTGAATTGCAGGGCTTTTTAGTCGGAGTGAACAAAGTGATCCCTGAAAAACTATGTAAAAATTGACTTACTGCGTTTTAATTGATAACGATGGTGATGGTATGGCCTTTTCCGCTCACATAGTACACACCTGAAATGAAGTTGCTCATATCGAGGGTTACGTAACCGGCCTGTACTTGTTTAGACCAAAGCACTTGTCCGAAACTGTTGTACAATTGAAGATCCATCGGTTCTTCTACTTTTACTTCCATGATTTTATTATAGATCGGGTTTTTGACGATGGTGATCAGTTGTTTTGAATTGGTGAAGCGCACAACTTTTACTTCACTGTAACTGAAGTTTCCGTCTAAATCGATCTGCTTAATTCTATAGTAATTGTTGTTGCTTACGGGGTTCCGGTCTACAAAACTGTAGTTACTGGTAAACCCACTGTTGTTTTGAGCACTGATTCTTCCAATAGTATACCAATTTGTTCCATTTACACTTTGTTCAATATAGAATTCTCGTGTATTGGTTTCTGTAACGGTGCTCCATTGAAGAATAACTTCTTGTTGCTTTTTCTGCGCAGAGAAACTGAGCCATTTCAGAGGTATCAGTGAAAGTCCGCTTTTCTGAGCAGAAAAATTGGAAGTACTTCCGGTCAACGCAAAGTTAAACATTTGGCCTGCGTTCTCATTTTTTTGATCGATTAAGAAAACCAAACCCGTATTTGTACCCGATGATGCACCATTGTTAAAAGTATATTGAGCTATTAAGTTTGTTTCACTCGCCGGATTTACTTCTCGGTTCATGTTATTGGCAATTTCCGTAGCAGTTCTTACAGTATTCCAGATCCTGACTTCATCGAGGAATCCGTTGTAGAAATTGCCATTGGTTTGAATCATCCCTAGCGCAATGCGTGTTGGTGCCGAGCGAAGTGATGTTCCTCCGGTTCCGGTGGCTTCCTGGGCTCCGTTAACATAGAGTACCATGGCGCCTGTTGATTGTTTCCAAGTGGCAGCAATATGTACCCAAGAGCCTGTATTCACAGCAGAGGTAGAGGTAATGGTCACATCCGGTTGGCCAATGCCAAAAGCTGCTCGGTTACCTGTCATAGTTATACCGAAATCAGTAGTAACGCCTCCAACTTCTGCATCTACAAGGCCTGTACCGCTGTACCATTGCGATCCGGCACTTCCACCACCTGTTTGTGTTGTTTTCATCCAAAATTCAATGGTGAAATCAGAAGTAACCGATTTGGGAATAATGGCTGCATCATTTGAACCGTCAAAATTGAGAGAGTTGGCAGTAAATTGAACCGGACTTGCAGTGAATGTGGGTGAGCTAACCAAAGAGCCATCAACACCACTTGTGTTAGAGCTACTGTTGACTAGAGTAGTACCCGATCCGTCGTTGCATTTGTAATAGGCAATCAAACCGGCTGCATTTACTGCAGGTCCGCTAAACATTTTTATTTTTAATGTAGAAGGAGATTGAACGGTGCTCCAGAGGCGTACTTCGTCTATATCTCCGTTAAAATATCTTCTTGATCCAGCGTCGCTCCAATCGCCCAACAACAAGTTTCCACTGGGAGCGCCAATTCCGGTGCTGTTAATATTACCAACATCAGATCTCGTACCTACACTTACACCGTTTACATATAACTTCATGCCTTCTTTTGTTCCATCCCATACAGCCGCAATATGATACCATAAGCCGGTACTCAAATTGGATGTAGCATAATCAATATTGCTAGCATTTGAGGCGTTGTACATTAGGTAAAAGCTGAGATTGCCACCATAGATCAATAGTTCCAGTCCCGAGCTATTGGTAGACCTGCTCACAATTTCTTGTGTTCCTGCAAAGCTGTTGAATTTAACAAAGACCTCTACTGTTTTAATATTAGATGCATCGAATGCAGCATTTGAGCCTAGATTCGCATAATTACTACCGTTTAGAGTTAAACTGTAATTTTGAGCGTATGTAAAAAGACTTAACGTTAATAAGATCGGGGGTAAGGTTAGTCTTTTCAATAAGGTCGTGAACATGATGCTAAGGTTTGTACGTAATGCTTCAAATACGTACAAACCCTCCGTTTCTTATATTTTCAATTTTAATTTGATTGGAATTTTTCGAATATAGAAGGAAATGCTTAGAGCTAAATCTGGGTTTTTCTCTGTTTTAAAAGAAAGAACCTAATTAACAAAAAGCTTACGATTGGAGCGTTTGGCACTACTCAATGGTTATCAGTTGATTTTGGATTTCGTTTTTTCTTAAGAATTGTATTTTAATGTCAATAAGAGGAAAGTCTTATTGCAGCATAACTGCCGGGGCCGGAAAACCATCGTTTTTGTTACTTAGCATAGTAAGCTGCTTTCAATCTATCGTCTTGCTCGTATCTTAAACACCCCTCTATTCTGAAACACTTCATTGTCCGATTTCATATAGAGTGTGAGCTTTGTATGACTGTTGCGGTCTATTTGGGCGGTTCTATTGATATTGAAAGAACTGTGTCCCGTTTTCTGTAAGTATTCCTGTTGGGTGTTTTCTCCATCAAATTCAAGATAGGTTTCTACTATATAGGTGCCGGTAATGGCAACATCGGCTACCATGGCAATTTCGTACTGACCGGGTTTGGTGATGAAGGAATCCAAATTCAATACCAAGGTGTCTGCGCCATTTTTAAAGGTCTTAGTATCATAGCTGCCGCACACTTTCCACTCGGGGTCGTTCTGAATGGTTACACTGGGTTCAAAATTCGAAACATGATAGGCTGAAACCGATCGCCACTTAGGGGCCAATTTGTTTTTGGTTACATTAATTCGAATGTCCGTTGTAGTGATTGTTTTGAATGCTTCGATTTTTTTGCGTCCCACCGATTCTCCTTTCGCTATTTCCACCCATTTCCCATTCACTTTTGCTTCAATGGTGTAGGCCCTGATTCTATGACCGTATTGATACTGTTCTTCCAATACGATATGATTGATGGCAGTTGGCTTTTGGAAATGTAAAATCGGGTTGATGGCAATGGGTAATTTGAGTTGTGCTACCGGCTTTTCAAAACGCTTTTGTAGCTCAGCTCCGAAAGCTCGATACAAGGATACATCATCGGGAACTATTAAACCGGTGGTGTCGGGACAAGAGTTGATCAATAAATTCCCTCCATAGCCTACAGATTTGTAGTACATATCAATCAGCTCTTCTAAAGACTTGCGTTTCTTTTCTTTTTCCTTACTCCAAAACCAATAATGATCATACAAGGGCGCATCGGCTTCTAGTGGCGCCCAAGCATCACCATCAGGAGTATCATCGTACTGCGTGGCCAATCCCAATTTCAATCTACCGGAGGGAACCGTATTCCAAACCGGGTAACTGAGCTTGCCCGATTCAGTACCCGGCCAACGCAAGCTTGCATAAGGACTTTGAAAGATCGTTGCTTTTGAAGCATACTTCTTTAATATATCGCCCACTTCTACGACACAGTTTCCATCAAACCAAACCTCAGCCATTTCGCCATAGTTTGTCAGAACTTCTGTTAATTGTTGACGAAACACTTTATTATAGGCTTCTTGTAAACTAGGATCTTTTGTTTTGCCTCCGCTTCCAATACCGGCTCCATAGGCTACGTCGCCCGGATAGATGTACACGCCCATCTTAATTCCATATTTCTTGCAAGAAGCGGCTACTTCTTTCATCAAATCGCCTTTGCCATTTTTCCAAGGAATATTGCGTACACAGTATTCGGTGGTTTTTGTAGGCCACCAACAAAATCCACCCACATGTTTCGCTACAAAAATGATTTCTTTCGCACCCCAAGATTTCGCCACTTCACACCATTGGTCGGTGTTCAGCTTTGAAGGATTCAACCGACTGATATCAAATTTTCCTGTTTCATCGTATTCGTTGCCGGTCCATGTAGCTACGCCAAAATGCACGAACATGATGCGTTCACGTTCTTGCCACTGGTATTGCACGGCACTAGGTACGGCGATGTCTGATTTTTGTGCATTTGCAAAAAGGAACTCAAACACCAACAAACAACCAAGTGCTATTTTCTTATTCATTTTAGAAAAAATTATTTCGCTAAAATAAATGAATTTCAGGGCTCAACCATTCAATGGCAGACCCAGATCTGATTTTAAATTTATTTAGAAAGTATTCTTAGAAACAGTTAAGTCTATTACAATTCTCCCCTTTCGTATTCCTAATTTTTTGGAAGCTGCCCAACCAAATGAATTGTATCGGCATCATTCATTTAAGTACTGATATAGTTTAATTGAATTTAGATTTCTCACAATGGTCATAGGTTAGGTTAGTTGGGGTACGCAGGTGGCTGCGGCCCCATTTTTTTTGGGTGCTTAAAAATTAAAAAGGGGTGCCGACCAAGGCCACCCCTAACCATAACTGATTATCCTAAACTTATTTACTCGTTACGTCTGTACGTTCATACGGCCCTTTGAACTTAGTAATGTCAATAGGGAAGTGACGAGTATTCATATTGTTGATTTGAAGAACATTCTTCAAATTGGTTGCCGAGTGTTCAAAACCGGTAGCATCACCGGTGTCATAATCATTCAAACGAAGGCCTTTCGCTTCATTCATCATAGCCATAGGATCGTCTAAATAATAGTAAATTACTGCTAAGTTGTAGTAGCTCGCATAACGAAGCTTGCGCTCCCGCTTGCTTTTTCCATTATATACTCTTTTTATTTTATTGAAGTAGTCAATAGCCGGTTGGAGCATTTCTCTGATTTCATCGGTAGGCTTATCGGCGCTCATTCTAAAGAATGCATCACTTACAATTTGGAATGCTTTTCTGTGATCATCGTATTCAGCATCTTTTCTGCTTCCTACGATCCACATGATATCGGTACTTGTAACAGTTTGATAACCGTAATCTCTTGTAAGCTGATTACTTAAATTGTTCACCGCATTTTGAACATTTCTTCTAAATAAATCTTGTGCAATAGAAATAGAATTCAATGCGAAGTATCCGTCAGCAACAGTTTTAATTGCAAACTCAGGACTTCGGTATACCATTTTATTATTTCTATTGGCGAGCATTCTTTCTTCTAAGTTCATGCCTCTATAATCTTCTAAGATTGCATTGGCTTGAAAAGTATAGATCACTTCTTGCGAATAGTAAGTGCGCGTACCTGTTATTTGGCCGTTTCTGTTTTTGATCGTCTCAATACGTTCTTTAGTAGAAACACTTTCCGGTAAAATGTCTTCGAATCTTATTTTAATTCGGATATGACCATCCCGGTCTAATTTTCTCCAACCATCAATCCAAACCGATTTTTCCGGACTGATCGTATTCAGCAATGGCTGCATCAATCGCGTTGTCTCGATTTCTACATTGAATGTTCGGTAAGTGGTATCAATTTGTATTTGGGGAAGAGCTCGGTATTGAGCTGAAATGGAGAACTTGTCTAAGTCCACATTTCTTTGGGCAGATACAGTAGCTGCCAATAACAAGCCTGATAATAGTAGACGTGTTTTCACTGGTAGGGATTTGTTTAATAACGTAGGAATTTTAGTTTAAGTATGTTAACCGCATCTTGTTGGTTATCAATGAATAAAAATAGTACGGCGAGTTTGATTATGTATAATATATTACAAGTCAATACCTTGGGGATAGTACGCTTATCAACACTCTTAGATATATTTGCATTTTATTTCTTACTTATGACCGATTCTTTTCCGCAAAGACTTAAGCCTTATCTCATAGAAAAATCCGTTCTGGTAAAATCTCCCGGCCGTATCAATCTCATCGGTGAACATACCGATTACAACGAAGGCTTTGTTCTACCGGCAGCTATTGATAAAGCAGCTTATATCGTCCTTAATAAAAGAACCGATAATCGTATAGTACTGCATTCGGCCGATTGGGAGCAACGATTTGAAATTGAACTTCAAGATCTTGCACCACAATCCCAACCTTCTTGGCCCAACTACCTTCTTGGAGTGGTTGCACAATTTCAAAAAGCAGGATTTGCGCTGTCCGGATTTGAAGCAGCTTTAAGCTCCGATGTGCCGGTAGGTGCCGGACTCAGTTCTTCCGCAGCAATAGAATGCGCCATGGCAATGGCATTGAGTACCGCTTTTGAACATCCACTTTCAAGAATCGATTTGGTGAAACTGTCTCAAAAAGCAGAACATGAATACGCCGGTGTAAAATGTGGTATCATGGATCAGTTTGCCAGTGGTTTTGGAAAGAAAGACCATGTGATCAAACTCGATTGCAAATCCCTCGAATATGAATACAAGCCTTTACAATTGAATGGCTATAAAATTGTATTGTTCGATACCAATGTGAAACATTCCCTCGCTTCATCCGAATACAATGTTCGAAGAGAACAATGTGAAACCGGCGTGGCCTGGGTGCAAGAAGTATATCCTGAAGTAAGATCATTACGAGACATTAGTTTGGATCAACTCAAACAGCTCGTATTGCCAAAAGACGCGCTCATTTATCAGCGCTGTAAATTCGTGGTGGAAGAAAATATCCGTTTATTATCCGGATGTGATGATTTGGAAACAGGTAACATTGAAGCATTTGGGAAGAAAATGTTTCGGACTCATGAGGGACTTAGTAAAGAATACGAAGTAAGTTGCCCGGAACTCGATTTTTTAGTGGAAGCCGTGAAGAATCATCCCCATGTGTTAGGCTCTAGGATGATGGGTGGCGGCTTTGGTGGTTGCACCATCAATATCATAAAAGAAGAAGGTGTTCACGAAATCGTAAACACCCTCTCCGAGTCGTATCAAAAACAGATGCAAAAAGCCTTAACCGTGCATCACGTTAGTATTGAAAATGGAACGACTCTATTAAGTTGAGGTTAACTCATTCCCCACTCAACAAATTCACCCATTAGTTAAAACCCTTTTTTCACTTTCAACTCGTCCACCACTCCCTGTGGTTTCAAAGCCGCATGCAATTTCTCTACAATCAATTCCTTTGCCAATTGGAAATTAGCACTTGACTTGATGTCCAAACTAGAGGCACCAATGCTGATGGTATATTTTCCTGCATCAGCTATCCAAGAAGAACGCTCTGTATCAAAAGAGGCGAGGTCCTCCGGTTTCAATGTAAAGGTGATGGTTTGCGAAGCACCGGGTTGCAAGAGCTTTGTTTTTGCAAAACCTTTCAATTCCGAAACCGGCTTGTCGAGTTTTGAATTCGGAGCTCCCAAATACAATTGCACCACTTCTTTGCCGGCTTTCTTTCCGGTATTGGTAATGGTAACCGTTGCTTTGATGCTACCGTCGAAATCAGGTGCACTAAGTTTAACACCGCTGTATTTGAAACTGGTGTACGATTGACCATAGCCAAATTCAAACAAGGGTTTTACATTGAAGGTGTTGAAATAACGGTATCCCATGTAAATGCCTTCAGTATAGGTTACTTCTGCCGGAACGGTTTTCATTCCCATCAAACCAACAGTAGCCTTTTCAGGAAACTCTTTTCCTGGGAAGTAAGGAGCCGTAGGTTCTTTTTTATAATTACCTGGAAAACTGGTGGCTAGTTTTCCGGAAGGGTTCACTTTGCCACTAATGATGTCGGCAATAGCATTGCCTCCTTCGTTCCCGGGTTGCCAAGCCAATAAGATAGCGTCTGCTTTTTCTTTCAATAAACTCAGATCAACCACTCCTCCTGCATTGACTACCGCAATCACTCTTTTGCCCTTAGCATGAAATGCAGCAGCAATTTTTTCAAAATTCTTTATTTCTGTTTCTGAAAGTTGATAGTCGTTCTCTACTTTTCTATCCTTTCCTTCTCCGGCATTTCTTGATAAATAAAAGATAGCGGTTTGATTGTTGGTAGCCGCCGTTGCAATTTCTTCATCACTGAGCGATAATTCTTCAGCAGGTGGGGTAGGGTTCATGAACTCCTGAACAAAAGATTTCTTCGGATGCTTTTTCAGATAGTCACTCATGTAACTGCTGTATTTCAACGCCAAAGAAGCGTCGGTAGCATACCCTGCATTCTTCAATCCTTCTGCTAAAGAAACAGCGTGTTCATAACTTACCTCACCACTTCCTGTTCCGCCTGTGATCATCTCATACCCTCTGTTTCCGAATAAGGCCACAGAACCGGTTGTTTTTGCAAAGGGCAAACTTCCCTGTGCATTTTTCAGCAATACCATTCCCTCTGCAGCGGCTTCTCTTGAAACCTGCGCAGCCTTTTTTAAATCAGGCTTATTGTTGAATGCATAGTTTTTCGCCACAGGTGTTTTCAATAACACTGTTAGAATGGCTTCCACGTTTTCATCAAGAATGGATTCAGCCAATTCTCCTTTTTTTACAGCAGCTACAATTGTTTTTACTTGCGCTTCTGTTCCGGGCATCAACAAATGGTTCCCCGCTTTCATTTGCGCAACGGGATCTTTGCCTCCAAACCAATCGGTCATCACAAATCCTTTGTAACCCCATTCGTCTTTTAATACAGTCTTCAACAGATCACTGTTTTCTGATGCAAAAGTTCCGTTGATCAAATTGTAAGAACTCATTACGGCCCAAGGCTGCGATTTTTTGATCGCAATTTCGAAAGCACGCAAGTAGATTTCACGAAGGGTGCGTTCACTTACGATGGTATTAACAGAATTACGGTTGGTTTCTTGATTATTCGCAGCAAAGTGTTTTACTGTTGCACCCACACCTTGTGATTGAATGCCCTTAATTATTGCCGCGGCTATTTCTCCCGTCACCAACGGATCTTCTGAATAATATTCGAAATTTCTACCTCCTAATGGATTGCGGTGAATATTCATGCCTGGTCCTAATATAAAATCAATGCCATAGGCCTTGATTTCTGCGCCGAATGCAGTTCCTACTTTACGCACTAAGGCGGTGTCCCAACTGGAGGCCAATAATGTTCCAATAGGAAATGCAGTAGTGAAATAGCCGTTGGCAGAATCTTTACCCGTCATAAAGCGGTGCACTCCGGAAGGTCCATCAGCCAAAGCTGCAGAGGGAATGCCCAATCGTGCAATGGGAACAGTATGTCCCGAAACGCCTTCAATTTTATCGGGCGTTTTGTCGGTTTGTCCCATATTCAAACCGGCGATGATAAAGCCTTTACCCACTACAATTTTTGCTTTTTCCTCGACGGTCATGGCTTTGATCACTTCTTTCAAAGGTGCTTTGCCAAATTGAGGTGCTTGCGCGAACATGGTTCCTGTTACCAATGCGGCAAACAGTACTAACAGAATTTTTTTCATACGTGATAAATGAATTAACGATTGCTATACCAATAGTTATTTTATTTTTTCTCTTCTTTGATGCGAATGGCTTCTACTTCAAACATGTTCATCAACATGCCGGTTAAATGATCCTCGTCTTTTTTAGTAAGAGTAATGGTTAAATCGAAGCCTTGTGCTGAGAAAGAAACGGTTACCTCATTTTCTTTCACTTCCAAATTGCTCATTTTTGAAATTTCGGTACCCGCAGAATCGGTTACTACTCCGCTTAAAGCACCATCTTTCTTGGTGAAATTGAAAACCAATTTCGCATCACCTTGTGGTGTATTCTTGATTACAACATTCCATTTACCGGCAAAGAAATCTGCAGGAGCAGGAGCGGGTGAACTTTGCGAAAAGGCATTCATTGAAAAAACACTCACCATAAGAATGGTAAGCAGGAAGGAGATTTTTTTCATACAGAAAATTTGATTCGTTATTAAATGATGGAATGACCAAGGAAGCTGCAACCCTTCATTGAGTCATTATGACACAATGATACTTATTTTTGTAGATTGCGAGTAAAAAAGTTTTGCAGGGCAGGCTTTTTTCGACATTTTTGATGAAGTGGGCGCTCAAGTTTCGGCGCAATTATCGAATAATTAATTGAATATCAACTAGATACAAAGTAGCATGGCAACCAAGGGCGGAAAGGGAAAGGGAAGGGAAAAGGAGCGAATGAAATCGTTGGTGAGATCCATCGATGTAAACATGGCAGAAGTACGTGAAAAGTACATGCCGGGGGTTTCTATTGACACGGTTATTTTTAGTTTCCACGACGATGAATTAAAAGTCCTGCTGATTAGATACGGTGATATACCTTTTTATTGTTTACCGGGAGGGTTTATTGAGAAAACAGAAGAATTAGACGATGCGGCTTTGAGAATTTTGAAAGAAAGATCGGGTATTGGTAATATTTATTTGGAGCAGTTTTATACTACGGGTGCCGTCAATCGATCTCAAGGTCACATGATGGGAGAGTGGTTCCAGGAATTAGCAAAAGATAGGGATGTAAAGAATTGGTTTGATCAGCGATTCATCTCGGTTTGTTACTACGCACTGATCGATGAAGCCAATGTTGAATTACTGAGCGAAGAGTTTGTAACAGAAATGAAATGGGTGGATGTTAAGAAACTTCCAAAGCTCTATCTCGATCACGCACTCATAGTTAAGAAAGCCATTGAGCGCTTGCAAATAGACCTCGATCAAAAACTAGTAGGCTTCAATTTATTGAATGAAACCTTTACCATGGGTGAATTGCAAAAATTGTATGAAGCCGTATACCAGAAAGCATTCGATCGCACCAATTTTCAAAGAAAAATGCTGAGCATGAACATTCTGGAACGATTGGAGAAAAAATATACAGGTAAGGCCTATAAAGCTCCTTACCTGTATCGGTTTATTTCGAAGGTCTAGCACTCTTTTTTTAGCTCCGAGTTTGTAATTCATCACAAACCACCTTCATTGGCCTATTAATTTCGTTGATTTCTCAATCGCTCGTATTCTTCTTCACTCATCGTTCTAATCGGCTCTTGAAAGCGATCTGTATTTTGATAACTTCTGGTATATACGAATACGGGTCTTCTTCGAGAAAAGCGCATTCGCGACGAACCAAAAGGGGAAACGATAAATCTGGCTAATAGTACGAGAATCAATATAGGGCCTGATAATATGAATAAGGTTGCTGCCAAAGCACCTCCTATCACTGCTCCAAAAAATCTTGAGATCATGGTAAAAAAGGTTTGTTATACTATTGAAGACGGGGGAGCCGGTTTGTTACTTTAAAAGAAATGTTAAGGTAGTATGAGCTACAACGCAGCTGCGCTGCTCTTTTTATCGCAAAGGAATTAGAAGGTTAAAAAGTTACGCAAAGTGTTGGCAAGGTTGATGTGAAACTTACCACAGATACCACTAATTAAAACAGATTTACCTTTAGATAAAGTTTTGAGTTATTGAGTTATTTGTTATTAAGTTTTTCGCAGCTTCGCTGCTTGGGATGTTCACCGCGGTGCCTGCTAAGATCGCGAAGGAGTCGCACGGTTTTCGTTGCGGAACTTTGCGTTCTTCGTTTCTTTGCGGTAAAGTAAACTGATTGAAAATTCCGATGGTTAAATATCAAATTGAGAATTCGGTTTTTTTTGATCACAGATTCGCAGATTAATCACCGATATTCATTCAACTTAACTGCGATCAGGATTTACAAGATGGATAGTCTACCTCTTCCTTCTCAATAACTCCCCTTTATTTTTCACCGCAGCGGCGCAGCGTCCGCAGCGCTGGCAGTTTCCCTGTATTTCCTCGTTCCTGTTCTCCGGCTATTTCATTATTAATTATTAATTATCCCGGCTGTTTAATTATTAATTCTTAATTATTAATTATCACCCTGTTCTTTCTCAGTTTTCTTCTCCCCGCACCATTCTCTCCATTTCCCTTTCATTTCTTCTTTGTATTTCTGTTTTTCTTCAGCGCTCATTCTGCGCCATTCCCTTCTACCGGGTCCATCACAGTCTTTCCATTTGCTTCTGTCGCCGCCGCCATGGAAGCCGCCAAACAATAGTTTACTCAAGAGGAAGAGGCCGAAAGCTTCCCAATAGCTGATTTCTCTCAGTCCGAAAATGCCGGGCATTAAGTGGTTCCACAACCACATCACTACAAACACAAAGGCAAAAAATGCGGCAACAAACAAGGGGGCTAAAAAAATAAATCTTTTTTTCATATCCTTAGATATATAATTCGTTATACAATGGTTCTAATTTTTTGCGAAGAAATTTTACTGCGTATAATTTACGGCTGATGATGGTTTTTAAATTTTCACCTTCTTCATCGGCGATCGACTGCAGTGTTCTGTCTTCCATTTCATTTAGAACAAATACCTTTCGCTGCTTTTCAGGTAGCTCATTCAACGCTTTTAACAACTCTTCCCAGATCAGCTCACGGAAATATTCTTTTTCTGGATGATTGTTATTGTCCATCAAAAGCATTTCCCGGAGTTGGAGCGCTCCGTCTTCATCCTCCTGAGAAAAGTCATCAATCAAATCGGGCTTTTTCTTTCGGTAGAGGTCTGTAATTTTATTCCTACTTACCGAATACAACCAGCCACTCACGCTTTCCAATTCATCTACATTGGCCAATCTGCTGAACTGGTACCATACGTCTTGCAGAATATCCTCGGCGTCTTCCAATTTGTTCACTTTCCCACGAATAAAAGCAAAGAGCTGCTTTCCATATTTGGAAACGGCTGTACTTACCGATCTCTCTCTGCTTCGATCGCTCATGGTTGATTCCGAATGATTTAAGATGACTGAATGCGGTTCCAATTTACTACCTTTTTGGCTGCTTTAGGTAGAAGACGTGGGACGATCGGTTTTACTTTAAACAAATTCATAAAATAATCGCTTTTTCTGCAAAGTCATGATTTTTGCGTCCAAAGGCGCGATCGAGCTGGCGCGTTCAAATAAGTTCTTAGGAGATTTGTTATTGCTATGTACAATAACATGATTGGTATAACCTTCCCTGCATCCTTCCTTTTGGGGCGTTTTCAATTTTGAATCGGTCACTTATAAATCATCTTAGAATGATGATTTGTGAATTGATGAAATAGTTGCACGAGATAACGGTTATGAGTATATTGAAAACTATTTTCAATTATTGAATGGAGGGCATCTTTTATTATAGTTGACTTTATTGAACTATGCTTACTTTACTGTATACATCTTTCTACAGATCAAAAGGATCGGCTTTTGAAGTAGTTCAATAGTTAAGGCAGTCAAAACTGCTCACAGAAAAAGTAAATGCGCTGTAATGAACCGAACTATTTTGATGATTGTACAGGTTGGAAACCCTCCGCGCTTCTCCGCGTCCTCTTTCTCGCCGCGATGAACAACCCTGCTATCCGTATTAACTGACCCATCAAATTCGTACAACTAAAAATGGCTCCCTTTCGGAAGCCATTTTTTAAGTGCCCCCAATTGGCCAAATCTCGAACTCCTTACTGGACGATTTGAAGCTGATATTCCGGCTGAAGGCGGTTTTGAGGGGGTAATTACAGGACTTTGCTGGAAATTACCCGCTTTTCTACGTATAGGATAACCTTATTTAGCTAATGAGCTGCTCAATGCAACAATCAGAATAGTATTTTCTTTTACTTATTTCAGATCTTTCAATATGTCCCATAATTCGTCAGAACCAATTTCGGCTTTCAATCTTTTGTTATATACATCAATAAGTTTGGTGTACGGAACTTCTTTCACTTTTACGTGGTCTTCAGTTTTTAAAAGACGAACACTATTGCCCCGTGTAATAATCCAAACCTGTCTTTGTGTATTTTTTATTGTATAGCTGATTTTGTTAAAGTCTATCTTTTCTTTTTTTAGCTGGTTGATGTAGTTTTCTATTTGTTGCTCCTTTACTGATTCAAAATTATTTTCTAATGTAGCATCATAAATTACCGTTAGGGAATGGAAGCGGAAAAAGCCATCTGCTTTACCCTGTTGTGCTTGACGTGGGAGTGTATGAATATCATGGATGCCTATTACTCTTAATAAATGGAAGCAGTGTTGCTCAAATAATTCCCAAGAACAATTGCTCATTTGTTCAAAGAAGGCGGGAGTTAAACCATTGTCAATGACAGCAGCAAATTGAATATTTTCACCCTGCACAAAAGATTTATTCAAATGCCAACCGTTGGTATAGTTCCTGTATTCAATGGGGCAATCAATTTCTACCAAGTCTGTGACTTCAAAGCGAATTGCAGGCTTACCATTATTAGAGTCTTTGCGAAAGTTTTTTGTTTTGCCCAGCCATGCTTTTTCAAAAGAATTTTCTTTTGTTTTTTTGATAAACAAGGTAGTAGCTTCCGTAGGCCATGTAGTATTTGCCAGGTTATCCTTAATGACTGGAACTGTAAATAAGGTAGAATGATTCCATTTTGCTCCAAGTTTATCCCAATGAAGCTCCCAGTTTGTTACCATTATGTATAAAACATTATTCATGATATTAAACCTCTAATTCAGCTTTTTGATTGTTCCAATTATATTATTAATCTCAGGTAATATTTAGTAATATCTAACGATTTAAAGTCTGATTAATCAAAAATATTTCAATGAAACAGATTTACGTAGTTTAAACAATTGCATCAAGTGTTACTTTTAGATTCTTTATCGCAATTATCGCACTTGTTAACTCTCTCCTAATTTCATGCTTCTCTGTGTTATAATGACTAAAAGCATTCAATACCAGATCCCGATATTGTTCAATATCTGTAACCATTGGTGGTAATAAATGGCCTTGCCCTTTAATTGCATTCCAAAAATTCTCAGAGGTATATTTTTTAGCTTGTTTGTGAAATGGAACTGGAATATTTTTTCTGTCACAGAACTTTTGCACCTCTCTTTCAAATGCGGTTCGTGTATAAACTGCTGCACTTTTATAATCATTTTCTCTGACGTGCTGGTCTGCCTTTGCTAAGTAGTCACTGTTGTCAACAATTCTTGGTATTTCATATCCTTTATGTGTTTTAGTAGCATAAAATTCAATTGTTACCCAGCCAGCCTTACCTTCCAGAAAACTTTTTACAAACTCATACCAAGGCTTATCGTATGTTGTGATAAAAATTTGATATTCGATGAAATGCGTGTCAATTATCTTAAGAAGCGGTAGGCGGTTTGATATATCTAAACCAATAAAAATATCATCCAAAAACAAAATTTTATATGGCTTTAGTTGTGGATGTCGTTTAATCATTCCCAAATAAATTGAAATCGCAATTGCTGATAAACGTGCTTCATTTAAAAATAGGTGTGGCTTTTCCACTGGTTTGCCAGCATATTTCAAATCGATATTTACAGTCGGTTCTTTTTTAAACCCTGTGTAATCATCATGAAGTTTTCCTTTTTTATATTGTAAAATTAATTCTATGTCATTATCAAATAATTCCAAAATAGGCTTCGCATGGTCAAGTAAATACTCAGGATTAGGTTTTGACGCGGTAGGGGAAATAAAAAGTTGATTGAACGCTGTATCGAATTCTAACAGTGCTGCATTTACTTCTCTTTTCTTTTGTATTAAATTATAGGAACGATTAGTTTCTGTTGATAATAATCTTTCAACTTCGGACCAAAGTGCGCCTAATTCCTTACCAGCAGTGAGTGTATATTTAAAATGCTTTAATACACCTTTTACCAGTAAGCTAAACAAGTCAATTTCTTTATCACTTTTAATATGATGTATATCTAAAAGATGCTTGTAAGTTAAAAAAGACTTCAAAGAGTTTGCATCTCTGATACTAGTATCTCCAACTATTCGTGTATCATTTACAGCCGTTGAAAATTCATATGTTTTACCACGCTTTTTCCCGTCCTTATCGGGTTTAAATGAAACCTTAATAAATACATTTCCCTTATTTGCAGGCTCTATAAAAATATTCTCAACTTTACTTAAGTTAATAGTTTCAATTGATGATTGAAAGAAATCTTTTAAAGCATAATAAAGCGAACTTTTACCACTGCCATTTTCACCATAGATAAATACATTTTTTCCAGAAACGTTTAGGAGCTGCTTTCCATAGAATGCTTTGTAGTTGTTAAGTTCGATTTTTTGTATTTTCATAAAATAGCTTCTTTAATGATTCTTACTTCTTCCACACTGTCGAGTGTTTCTATATTATTGCGAACAGGGTGATTGGGGTCGTATAATCGGCTGAATTCTGATTGAATTATTGACAATTTTTTTTCGGTAGATTGACTTTTCAGTAGATTTTCTAGAGAAATTATATGCAATGAAATTGCCTTTTTAGATAAAGCTATTTCATTGGCGAAATAGCTCTCAAAAATTAAAGCATTTATAATTGTTTCAAAATAAGCTATTACAATTCCTGAATCTTCTATTGTTTTTAGAAGCGTTACATAATCGACTAGTGTTATTAATATTTTACTTATTTCTGTAGAAAATTTTGGTATCGGAATACTATTTAAACCTCTTACGCCTACATGCGGCGTAGCTTTATTGCCTTTTCTAAGAATTTCCTTCTCAATTGCATAATAGGTAATTAACTCGCTATTAAGTAGGGCACAAAAAAGTATAAGTTTTTCATTATCTGCTGCTGTGCCAACTAAAAGACCATACGCACCATAAATTTGTTCGTTGCACAAAGCAGCCATAATTGTTTGTCCAGATTCAGGGATGAATAATCTTGGTTGAATATATCGTTCTGGATTACCCAAAACAATATTAGCTCCTTTATCTCTCAACTTCTTTTCCTTGATTGTGTCAAACTTAAAATAACCATCATCTGCAAACACTTTATACTGATACTTTTTTATATTCCTTGTTCCACCTAAATAAGGGTAATAGCCTTCTTTTTTTTCTTTAGATAGAAAATGTTCAAAGCATCCGCCAATATTTACCCCTCTATTTATTGTCAGTACTTCTTCAAGACGATTTTTAAAGTTTTCAATTTTGTCAATTATTTTTTTGTTGGAGCCGACGTGAAACTCAAGTTTATTATTACTAAAAAAATCAGTCTGTTTCACAGAAATTGATTCCGTTAGCTGTCCTTTGAAGAATTTAAGCGCTGTATTTCTCTTGTCTTTATTTATGCCAAAAACAACGCAATCAACAATTGCTTCAAAGGGATCAAGATTAGTTACAATAAAACTAATTGAATGGTTTTTTAAGAGATATTCACGAAGGTTAATATAAGAAGGCAATACAGCCAAAGTTTTATTCGTGATAAAAGAAAGTATTCCAGTCTTATTTAAAATCTTTAATCCCTTTTCAGTCATGAGATTCATACTATTAATCCTGTCATTTGCTTTCTTTACATGGTCATAATTATTTTTAAAATAGTTGCGAGTCAAATCATCAATCTCTTGACCATTATTACCATAATAGGATATATAAGGCGGATTTCCTATTACGATATCGAAACCTTTGTTTTTGTGCCAAACCTCAGAAAAAAATAATTTGAAATCAAAATCAGCAAAGACACCTGAAAACTGTTCACTTGTAGCCAATACTTTATCAATTGCTTGATTTATTTTACTACGTAGTTGCTTCTTTTTTGTTTCGTCAGTTAATTTGAAAAACTCATCTTTTAAATTTTCTAATTTTTTTGTTGCCTCATCATCAATTAGATTCTTTTCTGGCAGTCCGATTAAGCTGCTTCCTTTAATAATCTTATAATCCAAATTGGGCAATGCCTCGATACTGTAAAAATCTTCTTCGTCAACAATAAGAGAAAGCCATAAACGAAGGCGGGCAATGTCAATAGCAGACGCATCTATATCCACGCCATAAATACTTTCCTGTATGGCATGGCGTTTAACACGGTAAATATATTTGGTTGGGTCTTTTTTATATTCTGCTTTTCCTAAATCTATCGTCTTTAACTTTTCAGCAAGGTATTTTTCACTCAGGTAGGGCAGTAATACTTTTTGAGCGGTTACCAACTCGTGTAATAAGCCCACCGGGAAAGCCCCTGAACCAATGGCAGGGTCGCAGATTTTAATACTGGTTAAATGTTTGTCTAATTCATCTGCATGTGTACGTACTGCTTCGCGTAATTGAAATTTATAGCTACTTGTCTCCTTACCCTTTTCTATAATTACCTGGTCATTTTCTGTAGCAAGAAATCCCTTTCGTACAAAAGTTTCAATGTCTGCTAGGGGAACAAGTGTTTTGCCTTTATGTTCAATCTCAAATTTAGCCTGTCCCTTTTTATTGGCAACACCGGGAAACATATCTAATTGGTCACTGTCCAATGCCTGATAACTTTGCGCAGTATTGTTTACTGCATTATCCAGGTAATTAATCAGGCTTTCCTGGCACATGTAGTGAACAATTTCACGGGGTGTATAAAATGCTCCCTTGCTTTTACGCTCGGTAATTTCCAGCATGTTTTCGAATACCTTGCCCAGCATTTCAGGGTCAACCGCCACTTCTTTCTCTAAAGGTTCATCTTCTTTTATGGTGAAATTGTACCGGTCAAAAACATCCAAAACACCTGTGCCTACATCACCCGCTTTATTTTTTTCAATATTCCTGAATAAATCGTTGGGTATGGAAAGGTTGGTATTTTGCCAATCGTAATCGGCTTCAAAAAGACCCCCATTTAAAAAAGGTATTTTACAATCGAACCGTTTGTAGTAAGCAGGATCGGGGCTATTGGTACGGGCTTTTGCTAACGCTTCGTAGAAGAGATACTGGAGATAGTCTTTAAAGAAATTTTCTTTTTGATTTATTGCTTCTTCAAAAAGTGATTGAATAAACTTCTTGTCGCCTTTGCCCCAGGGTTCATTTTTAGGTACACCTAACCAGCCTTTCTTTTGAAGAAAATAAAGAAATACAATTTGACCTAATAGTTTTTTTGTAAATCGTGTGCTATCTATTCCACTGGCTGCTAAAATCTTTTGCACAGATTTATTTGTACTGAAATGCTCCGATAGTTTGAGGTATAATTCTTTATACTGTTCAAAAAATTCATCGGTAACCTTTTCAATACTAAAGCAGCTTTCAAGGTCTTCGATATTAGGGTTGCTGTAATCGTTCTGCAAAACAGGCAGTAGCTGCTTTTGTGCAGTATAGGCATGTTCGTGTTCTCCCACAAGGAATGAAAAGCGTTTTGCAGGGGTTAGTTCTTTTTTGGTTTTTACCTTTCCCTTTTGATCTTTATAACTCTCGTGTTCTATTTTTATATATGAGAAACGCCAGTCAGCGCCATTATCTTCTTTACTGTAAAAAGCAGCTAGTGCATAGTCTCTATTCTTGTCGTTGAGTCGCTTAATTACAAAATTACGGAGCGATGTCCTTGCCCGTTCAAGCTTGGCAGTGGCTTTGGTTTCGATCACCAATAAGTCCACTTCGTTTCCTTCCGGG
>DGDD01000228.1:4022-4946 GCA_002385265.1 Chitinophagaceae bacterium UBA3961 | reverse complement strand
CATTGCGCCGTAAAACAAAATAAAAGAAAGAGGCATCATTGCATAAACAAATGCAACTGATGGTTGCCTGATAAAGATCAATGTAACGAGATAACAAAAGCAGGTCAATGCAATTAATTCCAAAGAAACAACTCCTAAATCGGTCCCTGAAACCAATCCATAGTTTTCTGCCCAACTTGCTAATAGGAAGAAAAGTGGTAACAGTAGCAGTAAAAAAAAATATTTCAATGGAAGATTCTTCACTTCTTAATCTTTGATTTTTCAAAAAGAAAAGCTTCAATATAGGCTTTCAAGCTGATTTTGCATACAACTAAAACTATGAAGAAATACGTGAGTATTGAACAGAAAACAAAGAGTAAAAGCATTGGCCATTTCCAAAACTCTTGATTTGGAAACAGGTAGATTAAGAAATACATAGCCGAAGACGCAAGAACTATTTTAAGAAAATCGGCTACATTAAAAATCGAAACACCCGGAATAAACCTGTTTTTAAGTAGAATATATCCAAGCAACATTGCTGTTTCTGCGGTTATCATGGCCATTGCTGCACCTTTGTAACCCCAACGCGCGCCCCAGTAAATTGCACTGCCTATAAAGATCAAAGAGCAGATCCCTGCAACTTTTAGTGTCGCATTTTCTAAATGATTGGCCAATAGCAACTGCTTGTTCAGAAACAATTCTAAACTTACGAGAAATACCAGCGAAGACAACCATCTTAAACTAATTGCAATTTCAGTGAAGCCTTGTCCGAAATAGAGTCTTGTTAAGACCGGAGCTACTGTAAAAATACCGACAGTCATTGGAATACTGAACATCAATATCAAAGAGGAAGACTCTCTAATTTTTGACTTCCACAAACTACTATTATTTTGCTGTACTGCAATTGAAAAGGGAAACAGTACCAATAAGAAATCGGTGATAAGT
>DGDD01000228.1:0-3714 GCA_002385265.1 Chitinophagaceae bacterium UBA3961 | reverse complement strand
CCAATAAGAAATCGGTGATAAGTGATGATGCGGTTCGAATGAGCTTGATAGAAAATACATAAATACCGGTTTGGTATTCACTGTGGCTACTGAATCTTAACAAAGGAGTGTCTAACATTCCAAATGCTGCATAACACAACGTAATTCCGTGAATAGCCAACAATGGTTTGAAGTGCTTTTTAATAGCTACATTCTTAAGTTTGATCTTAACTAATTTCGACAGTTGTAAGAAATTGATCAACAGGTTCAAAACACCTGCTGACGACATAATTGCATAGTAGTAAATGTAATCCTCCCCTGTTTTAACCAATAGAAATACACAAACAGTGGCCAATGATCGAACCGCAAAAGATCGAATGGCTACAAATTTAAAGCGCTCAGTTCCCCAAAAAAACCACTCGGAATAGAAGAGGTTGGATAGGTAAAACACAATCGCCCAAATTAAAAGTGCTGGTTCAGTAAACGATTTCTTCAAATAAAACAAGGATAGGAAGAATGGAACCAAGGTTACCAATCCGGAAATAAACTGAATGACTAACAATTCAGAAACCAAGCCGTCTATTCCCTCTCCCATCCCTTTTTTCTTACTAATTTCTCTCACTCCGTAAGTAATGATTCCAAATTCAGCCAATACAGTAAAAAAATAAGTATAAGAATCAATGAAGCCAACCCTTCCAATCATATCAGGGGCCAAAACTCTAGATACATAGGGGATGGTGATCAGGGGAAAAAGCACCTGACTTACAGAAAGTAGAAAATTATAGACTAAATTTTGCTTTAGCGGCATAGTGACGTATAAAGGTAACGGTTCTGTAGATAAGTAGCTAGCAACGAATAAACTAAAGCGCTTATTTTTCAGTAATATTGAGGTATCTATGAACCTAAGAATTGCTGTAATAGAAACTGAACATTTTGAGGTACTAGACCCGGTTATACATCTGTTGTTACAAATAGGTGCAGAAATCCATGTTTTATGCAGCAGGCAGGTGAACCACTTTTCGGAGTTTAAGTTAGATACTCGATTGAATTGGCATTTTAACCAATCGGAAATTAGTCCTAGACAGCAACTCCAACAATTCAAGGAGCTACTGGCGTCAATTAACATTGATCGACTTCTACTCTTAACCGTTTCCAACAACCATCTTTTCTACAGCCGTTTGAAAAAAAATGGAATCAAGGTTGTTCTTGGTATTCATGACATCAATAGTTATTTGATTCCGCAAATAAAATTCAGTTTGCGAGGCTTGATACGGCATTTTTCAAAAAAGATCCTATTTATTAGCGCTGATGAATATTGGGTGTTTTCTAATAAGCAAGCGTTGACATTGCAGGCTGAAACTAAAAAGAAAGTTCATCACATTCCGCCTGCTTTGTTCCACTCTGTTCAATTTTTGCCACGTTCCTATAGTAAAGGGCAAGAGCTTTTAGTGGTAATTCCCGGATCAGTTGATATCAAAAGAAGAAACTATGAAGAGGTTTTTGCATTTATTGAAGAAGCTCAAAACTTACAACTAAATGCAAGAGTCGTATTACTCGGCGCGCCCCCTGTTGACCAACTTGAAACATTTCGTGCAAGGGTAAATAGTATTCGCTCTACACAAAATGGCAGAATTGATTTTTTTGAAGAACAGGTTCCAACGGATGTTTTTTTTGAATACTTGCGCAAAGCGCATTTCATTTGGTCGCCTGTTCAAAAAGTGTTCGACAATGACGGCGAAAGCTGGGAAACATACGGAGTAACAAAAATATCAGGTTCAGTTTACGATGCTATTAGGGTAGGTCGACCATTAATTATTCCTGATCATTACGTGGTGGATCCTCCACTTTTGAAAGCAGGAATCTTTTATAGAAGTGTTACAGATATTTGCAGTATCCTGCAGTTTGTTGCTTCACACCCTGAACAATATGCAGTTTACCAGCTTCAGGCACTTAATGCAAGTATGGAGTTTGTTCCTGAAAAATGGGTAGCTTCAATTGAAAACATCTTTAAAACTTGAAAATGAGTATCCGATCAAAAATATTAAATACATTAAAATCTGATGAGAACACCGGTTTTGGTAGTAATACTAAACTTTACGGCAGACGTTTGTTTCGAAAAGATGGCACGCCAAATTTAAAAAGAACCGGTGCAGATTTCTTGTCAAGATTAAGCTGGTATCACACAATGATTCATCTTCCTCGTTGGAAATTTTATATTGTGATACTTTCGGTTTACTTTCTTGTGAATATTCTCTTCACTGTCATTTATGTTTCTATAGGTTTAGACCAATTGGGTGGAATGGTTGGCGAAACAAGATGGGAACAATGGCTAGAGGCCTTCTTTTTCAGTGCACAGACATTTACAACTGTAGGTTATGGAAGAGTAAACCCTCATGGCATTTTAATGAGCAGTGTGGCAGCTCTGGAAGCGTTTTTAGGGGTATTAAACTTAGCGATTGCTACCGGCCTTTTTTATGGTCGTTTTTCCAGACCCACTGCATTCATTCGATACTCGGAACATGCAATAATAGCGCCATTCAAAGGTGGGCAAGCTTTAATGTTTCGATTGGTTCCTTACAAGAACACAAACTTAACTGATGCTGAAGTTAAGATTACAGTAGGGCTAATGGTAGATGTTAATGGGGTCAGTGAAAACCGGTTCTACAATTTAGATCTTCAGCTATCGAAGTTAAATTCACTTAACCTAAGCTGGACGATAGTTCACCCTATTGATGAAAAGAGTCCATTGAAAGGTCTCAGTTTGCAAGACATGAAGGCTTCCAATATTGAAGTGATGGTACTTTTGAAAGCCTTTGATGAAACCTATTCTAACACAGTAGTTTCAAGAACTTCTTATATCGGAGACGAACTTCTAGAAGGTTACAAATTTATTCCGATGTACCAAAGAAGCGATAATACAGATGAAACCATTATGAATATCGATCATTTGAATGCTATGGAGCCGGCTACTCTACCGGCTCCATAGCACAAATGCTATTTCAAACTCTTGATAATAGTAACAAATTCGGTGGCAATTAAAGAAGCGCCTCCCACTAATCCCCCATCTACATCGGGTTGTGAAAACAATTCAGCGGCATTTGCAGCTTTCACGCTTCCCCCGTATAAAATTGGGATTGTATTGGCTACAGCACTTCCATATTGGCCTGAAAGAGCCGCACGCAAATGTGCATGCATTTCCTGAGCCTGAGCAGAACTAGCCGTTAAACCGGTTCCGATCGCCCAAATTGGTTCATATGCAATAACTATTTTTGAAATTTGTTCGGCTGACAAATGATACAATGATTCCTTTAATTGAACCGCAACAAAATCATTCTGTGTTCCCGCTTCTCTTATAGCTAATGGTTCACCACAACAAAAAATTGGAGTAATACCAGCTTCTAATATCAAGTTGATCTTATCTGCTAACTGTTGATTGCTCTCATTGAAATATTCGCGGCGTTCACTATGTCCAATTACAATATAATTAACGTTGATTGATTTCAACATTTCTACTGAAACCTCACCTGTAAACGCACCCGATTTTTTATGATAACAGTTTTGAGCTGCCACTTCAAACCCTTTGCTACCAATAAGTTTTGATTGAGCAAAACTTAGATATGGAAAAGGAACAGCAAATACTGCTTTTTGATGTGCTAATAATTCAATGCTTGCGCTTGTAATTTCGTTTAAAAGCGTTTCACCTTGCTGAAGGGTTAGATTCATTTTCCAGTTGGC
>DGDD01000231.1 GCA_002385265.1 Chitinophagaceae bacterium UBA3961 | reverse complement strand
AATCTGAGGAACCTGTGGTTTCAATACCTAAAACTCAAGACCAAAGGCCTAAAGCCTAATGCCTATTGCCTAACTGACAATTGAACCGCGGGATAGAGCGATGAGAAAGCTGAGGGGGATGAGGAAGAAAAAGAGTTTATAAAAAGAGAGAGGGCGAATCGAAGATTCGCCCTCTCTCTTTTATTTTGAATCTAGTGGATTATTTACCACCGATTACTTTTTGCATGGTTGCACCGATATCGGCAGGGCTGCTTACTACATGGATACCGCACTCGCTCATGATCTTCATCTTCGCTTCGGCTGTATCTTCTGCACCACCTACAATGGCACCTGCGTGGCCCATACGACGACCTGGAGGAGCCGTTTGACCGGCAATGAAACCAACCACTGGTTTGGTTCCGTTTTCTTTGTACCAACGAGCGGCTTCTGCTTCCATACCACCACCAATTTCACCGATCATTACGATACCGGCAGTTTCAGGGTCGTTCATGAACAATTCCAACGCTTCACGAGTAGTAGTACCGATGATGGGGTCACCACCAATACCGATAGCGGTAGAAATGCCCATACCTGCTTTCGCAATTTGGTCTGAAGCTTCATATGTTAAAGTACCTGATTTAGATACCACACCAATTTTACCTTTCTTGAATACAAAGCCCGGCATGATACCAACTTTGCACTCTTCAGCAGTGATAATACCCGGACAGTTAGGTCCAATTAAACGTGTTTTCCTGCCTTGCAAGTAGCTCTTTGCTTTTACCATGTCTTGAACAGGAATACCTTCTGTGATACACACTACCAATTCAATACCTGCTTCAGCAGCTTCCATAATAGCGTCTGCCGCAAAAGCCGGTGGAACGAAAATAATAGATACATTGGCACCGGTAGCTTTTACCGCATCTGCCACAGTATTGAACACTGGACGATCTAAATGGGTGCTGCCACCTTTTCCTGGAGTTACACCACCTACCACCTGAGTACCGTACTCAATCATTTGAGTAGCATGGAACGTTCCTTCCGTACCGGTAAAACCTTGTACTAGAATTTTCGAGTTTTTATTAACTAGTATGCTCATAATTGATTTTAAAGTGTCACAAAATTAAGGAAAATGAACTTAGAAGTCGTTAAGATAACTGGAAATACTAAGAAAGAAAATGCGATAACGATTCATTTTTTTGGTTTAAGAGCAATTACGTAGGCTCTTCTTGATTTAGCGATTTATTGCACTCTTCAATGAAGCTTAAAATGCCCTCTCTCCCCAGTTTTTTAACTGCACTGGTTACGTAATGTCGGGGTAAAAACTGCCAAGTTTTGCTCATGGCTTGCAGAAAGGATTTTGCGTTTTTGCTCACTTCTTTTTGGGTTTCCTTGTCGGCCTTTGTAAATACCAAACAAAAGGGGATTTCCCAAGCTCCCAATTGGTTGACGAATTCCAGGTCAATCTTTTGCGGCTCGTGACGGCTATCGATTAAAACAAAGAGATTGATCAAGTTCTCTCTTTTTCGAATATAATTTTCTATCATTTGTTCCCATCGGCGACGGCTGTTTTGGCTCACTTTGGCGTATCCATACCCTGGTAAGTCAACAAGGTACCATTGGTCGGCTTTTACGTTTTTGCCAAGATCATTGTCTTTGATAGACTCAATGGTAAAGTGATTGATCAATTGGGTTTTGCCCGGTGAGGCTGAGGTTTTGGCCAATTTCTCATTGTTGCAAAGCATGTTGATGAGGGAAGATTTCCCCACATTGCTTCGACCAATGAAGGCATATTCGGGCCGATCGGCCTTGGGGCAGTCTTTAAACTCAGGACTGCTGATCAGATAGGTCGCTTTTTTGATGATCATGGGCGCAAGTTAAAACAAATCGGGGGCTTCGCTGTTTTTAATGGGGGTGTTTTCCGTATGTTAAATAGCCCTTTTATTCCTCATTTTGTAGTTTCTTTGCAAACCCATGTCTAAATATTCACACGATAGCATTGTCCCTTTTGAAGGGTCTGAGCAGAGCAAGAAAGAACAGGTGGCCGGCATGTTCGACCAGATCGCCTTTCGTTACGATACCTTGAACCGATTGCTGAGCGGGGGTATTGACATTTATTGGCGCCGTAGAGCAATCAAGGAATTGCAGGAACTAGCACCCAAAAAGGTACTGGATGTGGCTACAGGAACCGCTGATGTTGCCCTCATGACCTATAAGTATTTACAGCCTGATCAAATAATTGGCATAGATATTTCAGAAGGAATGTTGGAATTGGGACGGGAGAAAGTTGCCAAGTTATTGTTAAATAAGCACATAGAGTTGCAGAAAGGCGATTCTGAAGCAATAAATTTCCCCGACAATTCGTTCGACGCAGTAACAGTGGCGTTCGGGGTACGGAATTTTGAAAACCTTGAAAAAGGGTTAAAAGAGATGTACAGGGTTGTGAAACCCGGAGGAAAAGTGGTAATTTTGGAATTCTCGAAGCCCAATAAAAAGTGGTTTTCAGGAATTTACAATGTTTACATGAAGCTGATCGCCCCTAAAGCAGGCGCCTGGCTTTCGAAAAATAAAGAAGCATACTCATATTTAAATAACTCAGTAAAAGCATTTCCAGAAGGCGAAACATTTCTACACATTTTACAACATTGCGGTTTTACCCAAACCTCTCTAAAACGACTGAGTTTAGGCATATGTACCATTTATTGTGGAAACAAAAGAAACGACTAGTTCCGGTATTGTTACTCGGTGTGGCCTTGTTGTATTCTGTCCGTACTCGTGCTCAGGAAATTGAATTGAATTTACCCAATCACGACGACAAGAAGTACTTTCTCGGCATTGCGCTCATGTTTAACAGTTCTCGGTTCCATATCGAGCAATCGCCTCGCTTTTTGCAGTACGACAGTGTATTGTCCATCAACCCTCTTAATACAGGAGGATTTGGTTTGGCAGGTATACACACCTATCGCTTATCAAATCGATTTGAAGTAAGAGCCATTTTTCCGCAGCTCTTATTCTCCTATAAAAACCTGGCTTACCATTTAAAATATCCCAATAAGAGTTTAGATGAAGATACGTTCATGACCAAGCCGGTAGAATCGATCATGTTGGGATTGCCGGTGCATATCAAATTCCGCAGCGATCGAATCAATAATTTCCGTGTATACATGTTTGCCGGGGGAAAAATTGAATACGATTTAGCTTCCAATTCATCTTCAAGGAAGGCGGAAAATTTAGTGAAGTTGAAGAGTTATGATATGGGTGTTGAAGCCGGTATCGGTTTTAATTTTTATTTCCCTGTGTTTATTCTTTCGCCAGAGATCAAGTTTAGCAATGGCTTGATCAACACACATAGCAAAGATGCCAATCTTAAATTCTCCAACACCATCGATAAGTTGAAATCGAGAATGGTGGTGTTTAGTTTGATATTTGAAGGATAGGGGGTAATTAATAATTAACAATTAATAATTAATAATGGGGACAGGTTGAAGGGGCTAGATATTAGGCCTGCGGCCTGAATTAATTAATAATTGAGAATTAATAATTAATAAGGGGGGCAGGTTGAAGGGGCTGAGGGTTAGGCCTGCGGCCTGAATTAATTAATAATTAATAATTAA
>DGDD01000192.1 GCA_002385265.1 Chitinophagaceae bacterium UBA3961 | reverse complement strand
ATGATGGTGTTCAAGGCGGTCATCGCATTCGCACAGTTAGCAGAAGAACCTACTGCACGGAATTCGAATTTATTACCGGTGAAGGCAAAAGGAGAAGTACGGTTACGGTCGGTATTATCCAACAACAACTCAGGAATACTTCTATGTAAGTCTAATTTCAAGATAGCTTCGTCTTGTTCGTCGAACTTACCACCTACGCGTTGTTTTACATCGTTCAATACTTTCGTTAAGTACTGACCAATGAATACAGAGATGATCGCAGGAGGAGCTTCGTTCGCACCCAAACGGTGGTCGTTACCTGCAGAAGCAATAGATGCTCTCAGAATGTCTGAATAGTCATGAACCGCTTTGATAGTGTTAACGAAGAACGTTAAGAACATCAAGTTGGTTTTTGGAGTTTTACCTGGAGCCAATAAGTTCACTCCGGTATCAGTAGCCATACTCCAGTTGTTGTGCTTACCACTACCGTTGATGCCGGCAAATGGTTTCTCATGAATCAACACGCGCAACTTGTGACGACGGGCAACACGCTCCATAATGTCCATCAACAAAGTGTTGTGGTCTACTGCTACACTCACTTCTTCAAAGATAGGAGCACACTCAAACTGAGCAGGCGCTACCTCATTGTGACGCGTACGTAAAGGAATACCCAACTTATAGCTCTCTGTTTCAAAGTCTCTCATGAAAGCATACACTCTTTCAGGAATCGCTCCGAAATAGTGATCTTCCAATTGTTGACCTTTCGCAGGTGAATGTCCAAATACTGTTCTACCACTCATTACCAAGTCAGGACGTGCGTTGAAGAACGCTTCGTCAATTACGAAGTATTCTTGCTCCCAACCTAATGTAGCAGTGATCTTTGTTACGTTCTTGTCGAAATAGTTCGCTACTTCAACAGCAGACTTGTTCAAAGATTCTAATGACTTCAACAATGGAGCTTTATAGTCCAATGTTTCGCCGGTATAAGAAACGAAGATGGTAGGAATACACAAGGTTTTACCATAACCAATCTCCATGATAAATGCAGGTGAAGAAGGATCCCATGCAGTATAACCACGAGCTTCAAAAGTAGCACGGATACCACCACTTGGGAAAGAAGAAGCATCTGGCTCTTGTTGAATTAAAGCCGCACCGTCGAACTCCTCGATAGCTGTACCATCACTCTTCAAAGTAAAGAATGAATCGTGCTTCTCAGCCGAAGTTCCGGTTAAGGGTTGGAACCAGTGCGTGTAGTGTGTTACACCTTTGCTTTCAGCCCACTGACGGATACCCGCAGCAATCTGATTCGCAACAGCACGGTCAATTTTTTTACCACCTCTGATTGATACCAAAAGGCTTTTATAAGCTTCGTCGCTCAAAAATTCACGGGCTGTCTTCAATGTAAATACATTCTCTCCGAAAATGCCGGTGATTTTTGCCGCTCCCTTAACTTCAACATCCTTCGATGTGCTCGAAAGATCGTTGATGGCTTTAAAACGTAAATTTTCCATTAGTTTTTAATTTTTCGTTCCCACAAAGAAAAGAAGAAATAAATTAAAAAACGTTGAATATTTTCTAAATTTTCTATGTTTACGAGCGTTAGTGTGAATAAAATGGTGAAAATGCTAAATATTTTGGGTGAAAATGACCCAAAAATTGGAAAAATATAAATATGTAAAAAAATATTAATTTGTATTTCGGGGGCGAAACATTACCAACCTAATCCAGAGATAGAAGAACACCATTCCGGGTACTATATACCGTACGATTGCACCGGGATAGGGTACCGTAAATCCAATAATTAAGTACAAGCTAACGCTAAAGATTAGAAGCGATCCAATAGCCGGTGATTTCGCAAGTGAGAGTAATTGATGCCGGCATCTAAATACAGCAAACAGTAACAAGAACCAAAATAACAGATGACTGCCACTGAAGAATAATTGAAGCGCTCCTTTGGCTTCCCAAGGGAAGGGTCTTAAAAAGCTATTTGAAAATGCTTGCGGCAATACTTTAATATAAGTGACCCAACTACCGTCTAATTGCCCCAAAGGAAGAATCGTTTTTCCATGCAACTGGCGATAGCTGTTCTGCAGCGATGCAATTTTAAGTGGAATAGAATAGGAGGGAGGAAGAAAGGAAGATAAAATAAACAGGGCTATCAAAGTTCCATACACCCAAACAGCCGTCCTTCCAATCAGTCGGTTCTTTCTTACAACGGAATACCAAACCAGAAGAGCCGGAGCCAATAGCACCATAATTTGTTGGCGGAATATCAATACTCCTACAATGCCCAATGCTAAATAGCAGAGGGATCGTTTTTTGAATTCAGTTAATAATGAATCAAATGCATGTATTACCAACATCATGCATAAGAACAAGTAACCATCGCCACGTATTCCACTTAGCCAAAACGCGATCGGAGGAAAAAAACAGAGTAGTAGGAATGGCCACGGTCCTTGCACTTGAAAGCGCTTCCGCACCCATTTTAAAAAAATCAAGGCCGACCAAATCTGAATAAAATTGAACAAAACAGCATTGATATAATAATTTCCCCCACTCACTATATGGAACAACCCCAAAGGCTTGGTAATAAAACTCCATTCCAGGTCTACTAAATAGTAGTACCAATTTTTACCCCACCCTTCATACCGCTCAAATGCAGCTATTGGATTGAAAGGTTTGAAGAATCCAACCGGATCGGTTCTTAACAAATCGAATTCTTCAGCACCGCCTTTATTAAAATACCAAGTATCGTCTCCCCCATAATAGTGCAAATAGATATATCCGTACAGGCACCCCAGTAAAATTTTGGAGAAATAACCTAACAGCAGCCATTTCCAATGCAAGCCCGCAGAAAAACGCTTGTTTAAATAAACAAGGAAATAACTGAAAAGCCCCAGCGTTATTATGAAAATGATGATGGACTGCACAACGCTGAAAGTTATTCATTTTTAATGAATTGTTCCCTACTTATAAAGTAATTGTATCTTTGTTTTGCATGGATTTCAACCCCTCTACATACAAACGGATCGCCTTCGTTTCCAATAACGCTTGGTCGGTTTACAATTTTAGATGGGATGTAATTCAATACCTGATCAAGAATCAATTTGAGGTGTTGGTAATAGCCCCCGACGATGATTTTTCTCAACGACTCACCGATATTGGGTGCCAATTTATTCCCATTCATTTTGATAATAAGGCGGCCAACCCACTTGCCGATATTCGCTTTTACCTTGAATTGAAACAACTCTACAAAAAATGGAAGCCCGATTTCATTTTTCATTATGTGGTAAAACCCAATATCTACGGTTCATTGGCCGCTGCTTCTCTTGGAATTCCTTCGGTTGCGGTAGTTACTGGATTGGGATATGCCTTCGCAAAGAAGAATTGGTTGAATACAGTTGTCAAAAATCTTTACAAATTCGGCTTGAAGAAGACCCGTGAAGTATGGTTCTTAAACAACGACGACGCCCGCATTTTTATCATTGAAAAATTGATTCCCATTGAAAAGGCCAAAGTATTGCCCGGTGAAGGCGTAAATACAAATTTCTTTAAACAGGGATCGCTACCACATACAAAGAAAAAGCAGCCCTTTACTTTTCTGATGAGCACTCGTTTGCTACGAAGCAAAGGAATTGCTATATATGCTGATGCTGCTAGAATTTTGAAGAATAAAAACTATGATTTCAACTGTGTACTGATTGGCTTTTTTGAGAAAAACCATCCCGATTCTATTCATCAAGAAGAACTGGATAAATGGCAAAAAGAAGGCCTAATAAAATACGAAGGCTATACCGATCATGTGAAAGCCTATTTGGAAAAAGCCGATTGCTTTGTTTTCCCTTCTTTTTATAATGAAGGAGTTCCGCGATCATTGATGGAAGCAGCATCTATGGAACTTCCTATTATCACTGCGCAAAACCGTGGGTCTAAAGAAGTAGTTCAACACGATCTGAATGGATTTATTTGCAATAGCAATGACCCCTTCGATTTAGCCGATAAAATGGAACGAATGCTCAATTTGCCGGAAACAGCTTTGGCTGAAATGGGTTCCGCAGGCCGACAACTGGTAAAACAAAAATTCGACGTGCGCCTCATCATCCAAGAATACCTCCACACCCTCAACAAAGAATGGATCGATTAAATTCGCTGTCATCACCGCCAAGAGCGAGGAGATTTCGCGAAGTTTTTTTGAATCTTAGAATACTCAGCCGCTAATCTGTGCAAATCTGTCATAATTTGTGCGAATCCGTGGTCAAAAAAATATTCTCCGTAAACATAGGAGAGCGCAAAGATTTCGCGAAGTAGTCTTTTTTTTACCGCGGCGGCGCAGCGAACGCAGCGTTTTCGCAGCGTTTGCAGTTTCTTCTTATTTCCTCCCTCCTTATTTTCACCACAGATAGCTCTCAGATTAGTACAGATTTCCACAGATTAGCACCCAATATTCAATCAACCTGACTGCCGGCTGTTCCATTATTAATTATTACTTATTAATTATTAATTACTCCGGCTGTTCAATTCTTAATTCTCAATTCCCCCTCTTCCTCCCCCTGTTCTTTCTCACCTACCCTCGTTCCTCCTCTCAAAACCTTACCTCCGGAAACACCTGCTCAATAAACTCCAACACCCCGCTTTTTCGAATTTGTTGATCCCAGGTCCAATCGCGTAAATCAGGAAACGCATATTCAAATTCATTCAAAGTTTCCCAATTTAAATTGCTCAAGTCCTCTTTTAAATAGAAGAATTTACCCCCTTCCGATGCCTCAAATTGATGAACCCAAGGGTAGGATGTAGTAACAACGGGAATTCTACAGGTGCAATATTCCAAAAGTTTGGTAGAGGTTTGTTGATTAAAAGGAGCCAGATCGGGAATGTAATTCAAAGCAAAGCGCGACTTTAAAATAGCCATCCGAACCTGCTCTTTGTCAACCGGTCCCTTGAACTGAATATTCGAATAGCTGCTGTACTTTGATTGAAGGTCCTCGTAATGTTGACTTACCACTAATAGGCTCCGATCTCTCAATTCCTTGGTGAACTTTTCAAGCAAGGGCTCCAAATTTCTATTCGGGTCCACACTTCCAATATAAATGAAGTCAAACTCTTTTTGAAAGTGAACCGGACTTAACAGCCAATTGCTTGGAATACCCACTTCTCTGAAACCATAGGAAATAGAATCTCTGAAATTGAAGCAATTCTTCACATATTCGTTCTGGAATAACCTAAAATCGGGTTGTGTATTAAAAAAACTCTTAATCCAATTCTTATAACCGGCAAAGGGGGGAACCGATGCCGAAGCGTATTCGTGAATCTTATAGATGCCCTCTCGCGGCTTTGACAGGTCTTTTCCCATGAAATGCCATTCTATATGCCTGTGTACCAAGCCCAATTCATCGGGGCTCACTACCTCGGTTTGAATGCCAAACTGCGAAAAAAACTGTCGATAGGCCGTAATTCCCGGCAAAAGCGCTTTTTTATTGTGAACAAATGCAATTGTCATAGTTGGTGATGCAAAGTGGGTAAATTTATAAAATAAGATTGCTTTTGGCTTCGTACTTTTGCGCTTTCTTTTACAGGCACAAATAAAATCATGGAAGTAACTGTTAAAACGGCTAAACAACTCCGTCTCACCGAAGAAGAATTTGAACTCATTAAACAAAAGCTCGGCCGCACCCCCAACTTTAACGAACTCTGTGCGTTCAGTGGTATGTGGAGCGAACACTGTAGCTACAAAAATTCAATTAAATGGCTGAAAACCCTTCCAAGAGAGGGAAAAAAGATGCTGGTGAAGGCTGGTGAAGAAAATGCCGGATTAATGGATATTGGTGATGGTTATGGTGTGGTGTTCAAAATTGAATCACACAACCACCCCTCTGCCATCGAGCCCTTCCAAGGAGCTGCTACCGGGGTAGGAGGTATTCACAGAGATATCTTTACCATGGGTGCCCGCCCTATTGCTTCTCTCAACTCCCTCCGTTTTGGCAATCTCAACGAGGCAAAAACTCAACACTTACTCGCAGGAGTAGTACACGGAATCAGTCACTACGGTAACTGTTTCGGAGTGCCTACTGTTGGCGGTGAAATATACTTTGAACAAAAATACCATACCAATCCGCTGGTAAATGCCATGAGCGTTGGTGTGGTAAAGAACGGTGAAACCGTTTCTGCTACTGCTAAAGGAATCGGAAACCCTGTATTCTTTGTGGGAAGTGCAACAGGTAAAGACGGTATCGGAGGTGCAAGCTTTGCTAGTGCCGATATTACAGCAGAAAGTGCTGAGGAACTACCCGCAGTTCAAGTGGGCGACCCTTTCCAAGAGAAGAAATTATTGGAAGCTTGTTTGGAAGTGATTCAAACCGGTGCGGTAGTAGGAATGCAAGACATGGGAGCTGCCGGTATCATCTGTTCCACTTCTGAAATGAGTGCCAAAGGCGAAGTTGGTATGCGCATCGACCTCGATAAAGTGCCAACCCGCCAACAAAATATGAAAGCTTGGGAACTCCTTCTCTCTGAAAGCCAAGAGCGCATGCTCATGGTAGTTGAAAAAGGCAAAGAAGCCCTCGTGCAGGCCGTATTCGACAAATGGGACCTCCCATGCAGCGAGATTGGAGAAGTGACCGACGACGGTATTCTCCGTTTCTACATGAATGGAAAACTGGAAGCCGAACTACCTGCCTATGAACTCGTATTAGGCGGTGGTGCTCCTCAGAATACTCGCGATTACATACAACCCGAATATTTCGATAAGATCAAAGGATTCAATCCCGATACTATTGAAGTACCGGATGATTTATATGAAGTAGCTGAAAAATTGGTAACCATCCCTAACATCGCTTCTAAACGTTGGGTATATGTGCAATACGATAGCATGGTAGGAACTGTAAATGCATCAACCAATGCGCCAAGTGACGCAGCCGTTGTTGTTGCAAAGCCAACCAATAAAGGTCTCGCATTAACCACTGACTGTAACTCGCGTTATGTATTCGCTGATCCTTATAAAGGTGCTATGATCGCTGTTGCAGAAGCTGCTCGTAACATCGTTTGTAGCGGTGGACAACCCCTCGGTGTTACCAACTGCTTGAACTTCGGCAATCCCTACGATCCGGGAGTATATTTCCAGTTCGTGAACGCTATTAAAGGCATGGGCGAAGCTTGTACCAAATTTGATACACCTGTAACCGGCGGTAACGTTAGTTTCTATAACCAAAACCCCGACGGTCCCGTATACCCAACTCCAACCATCGGAATGGTAGGCTTGCTCGACAATGCCAATAAAAAAATGACCATGGATTTCAAAGCAGCCGGTGATGTGATCTACCTGATCGGAACCAGCCGCGGCGATATCAATTCATCAGAATATTTGCATAAAATTCACGGGGTGGAATTCAGCCCGGCCCCACATTTCGAATTAGATGAAGAATTCGATGTTCAACAAAAAGTTGCTTCGCTTATTCAACAACGTTTGATTGAGTCAGCTCACGACGTTAGCGAAGGCGGATTGTTCATTGCGTTGCTTGAGTCTGGCTTTAACAGAGAATTAGGTGTAGATGTAGTGGCTTCCGATTATAAGATCAGAAAAGATGGTTATTGGTTTGGTGAAGCACAGAGCCGTGTAATTGTTTCTGTAAAAGCAAATAAACAAGCTGCATTCCTTCAAGCAATGGAAGGTTTTGCTTTCGAAGAATTGGGCGAAGTAACCACAGGATCTGTTGAAGTAGATGGAATGAATTGGGGTCGTATTACAGAATGGAAAGAGAAATACGATAACGCCATTGCTAATCTTTTGGCTGGTCACGATGAGGAACATGCCCTGAGAGCATTATAAAGTAAGGATATGAAAATTCATTCCAATAGTTCAATAGTTATTACCGGAGCTGCCGGGTTCATCAGTAGTTGTTTGGTAGGATTCCTTAATGAAAAAGGGTTTACTAATCTTATTCTGGTGGATGATTTTAGCAGAGCCGATAAAGAAGCCAATTGGAAATCTAAAAGATATACTACCACCGTTGAAAGATCGGAGTTTTTTGATTGGTTGAAAGCTCAACCCAAACATCCCGACTTTATCTTTCACCTCGGTGCTCGTACCGATACTACCGAGTTTAACTATGCCATTCACGAAGCATTGAACGTAGTGTACTCTCAAAAAATATGGGAATACTGTACGCTTCATAACATTCCGTTGGTATATGCTTCTTCCGCAGCTACCTATGGGGCCGGTGAATTAGGGTATGACGATAAGAACGAATTGGCCTACCAATTGAAACCCCTGAACCCTTACGGTGTTTCAAAAAATGAATTCGATAAATGGGCCTTGCAGCAAGAAGATCAACCTCCTTTCTGGACCGGTTTGAAATTCTTTAACGTGTATGGTCCTAACGAATATCACAAGGCAAGAATGGCAAGCGTGATTTGGCACTCGTTCAATCAAATTAAAAAAGACGGAAAAGTAAAGCTCTTCAAGTCGCATCGTCCCGATTTTAAAGATGGAGAACAGTTGCGCGACTTCGTTTATGTAAAGGATGTAATTTCTGTTTGCTTTTGGCTCATGGAGAACTCCGATACCGGTGAAATTGAAAACGGACTTTACAACTTAGGAACCGGAAAAGCCCGTGCATTCCGTGACTTGGTGCTCGCTACCTTCAAAGGACTGAACCAAGAGCCCGTTATTGAATACATCGATATGCCCGAAGACATTCGAGACAAGTATCAGTATTTTACCGAGGCAAATATGAACAAACTCATTACTGCCGGTTATTCACAACCCTTTTATAGTTTGGAAGATGGGGTAGTGGATTATGTAAGAAATTATCTGGTTTCCGGAAACTATTACTAACTTTATCAGGTCAATATGCTTGCTGCCATTCCGCTATGCGGAGTGGCAGTTCTGTTTTAATACTTGAATTATATGAATAAAACGATCGCAATAATAGGTGGTGGGAACCTCGGTACTGCCATAGCCGAAGGTTTGATAGCGGCCGGCTTCTCAAAGCCTTCCGATATCATCATTACCAAACGCAGTATCCAAACTCTTTCCGATTTACAATCAAAAGGTGTTCATGTTAGCTCCGACAATGAAGCCGCCGTTCAAAATGCCGATTTGATCATTTTGGCTGTGAAACCGTTTCAAACAGAAGCCGTTGTTAAAGCATTTCAACAACACCTTGATCCAACCAAACAAGTGTTAGTTTCTGTGGTGACCGGAATTACAATAGAAGACCTGGCGTCCATCACTCACGAAGGAATGCCAATTGTAAGGGCCATGCCCAATACGGCAATTGCCATTCAAGAGTCAATGACATGCTTGGCCGGAAAAAAAATTTCAGCCAACACCGAACAGTATATCACCAACTTATTCAATCAGTTAGGTAAGGCTGTATGGATCGAAGAAAAGCTAATGGAGGCCGCAACTGTACTCGGCGCATGCGGAACTGCCTATGCGATGCGTTATATAAGAGCGAACATCCAAGGTGGCATAGAAATTGGATTTAGTGCGGCTACCGCCAGTCTAATTGCCGCGCAAACGGTAAAAGGGGCAGCGGAATTATTGCTGAAACGAGGTTCGCATCCTGAACAAGAAATAGATAAAGTAACTACGCCAAAAGGCTGTACCATAGCGGGTTTGAACGAAATGGAACACCAAGGCTTCAGTTCCTCACTTATCAAAGGAATCAGGGTCAGTTATGAAAAAATTGCGAAGGATTAGTAGTAACTGACTGATACCCAGATAATAAGATTTTTTTGTTTAGAAAAAAGAACTTTACTTTGCATTTATAATAATTTTATAATTATTTCGTTTTCCAATTGATCCTAAACCGAAATCAACCAGTATCTATGAAAAGCGACAAAATCAGCCGCGTTGTCCTTTTACTTGAAATTGCCTTAATCATCTTGTTACATGTTAACAAGAGTCAGGTTAATACCGATACCACCAAGCAATCATTGCCAGGTATCGCAGGAAGTCCTACCGCCACAACCGGAATGGTCATCTCCCAAGTAATACGATAAAATTAATTGATAATCAATTTATTAGAATAATTTCCCTAGCTTCAAGCTAGGGTTTTTTATTTTCATTCTAACCGTCTTTTCACTTTTCCACATTCCCTCCCCAATATTGGTTCAACAGCCAAAAAGAGCGTAACTTTGTACGACCTCTAAGGAATTCCATGCCTCAAATATCCTTTTAATGGATCGTCCTCCACAGGTCAAATAGGCTCAAGGGTTATCCTAAATCAGAATCGATACTTTTTTTGTGTTATTGCTCCCATTTAATGAGTTGGAGTAGGAGTGGATTTGAACGATAGATTTACCCATCAGTTTCCAAGGGTAAATACACGAATTTGTAAGTACTGTATTATGGCTAAATATATTTTTGTTACAGGAGGGGTTACATCCTCTTTAGGAAAAGGAATTATTGCGGCTTCGTTGGCAAAATTGCTACAAGCCAGAGGTTTGAAAGTGACCATTCAGAAGTTCGACCCCTACATCAATGTCGATCCCGGTACCCTTAACCCCTACGAACACGGTGAGTGCTTCGTAACGGAAGATGGAGCCGAAACAGATCTTGACCTCGGGCACTACGAGCGCTTTCTCAACATCTTTACGTCTCAATCGAACAACGTTACTACCGGTAGAGTATACCAAACTGTTATTAACAAGGAACGCGAAGGCGCTTACTTGGGAAAAACAGTTCAAGTGGTTCCCCATATTACCGATGAAATTAAACGCCGAATGCTCTTGTTAGGGCAAGGCAAAGGATTTGACATAGTGATCACTGAAATTGGAGGTACTGTTGGCGATATTGAGAGTTTGCCTTTTATTGAAGCGGTTCGTCAATTGCAATGGGAACTTCCGGAAGAAGATTCAGTAGTAGTTCATCTTACTTTGATTCCCTACCTCAAAGCAGCAAAAGAATTAAAAACAAAGCCTACTCAGCACTCTGTGCGTATGTTGAGCCAAGAAGGCGTGCACCCCGATGTAATTGTTTGTAGAACAGAAGAAGCCCTCAGCCCGGAAATCAGACGCAAAGTGGCTTTGTTCTGTAACGTAAAACAAGAAGCTGTAATTGAAGCAGCCGATGCTCCAACCATCTACGAAGTACCATTGGCTATGATGCGTGAAAAGTTGGATCTCATTTGTTTAAAGAAGATGAACATCACGCAATACAACGAGCCTGAATTATCCAAATGGAAAGAATTTCTTGATAAACTGAAATACCCGAAGAGTAAAGTGACCATCGGATTGATCGGTAAATACATTGAACTTCAAGATGCCTACAAATCAATCTTGGAATCATTTGTTCATGCAGGCGCTATGAATGAATGCAAAGTTCAAATCGTAAACGTACATTCTGAATTCATTACCGATGATAATGTGGCTGAAAAACTCGGCACTTTAGACGGCCTGCTGGTTGCACCCGGTTTCGGAATGCGCGGGGTAGAAGGAAAGATCATTGCCGTTAAATATGCAAGAGAGAACAAACTACCATTCTTTGGTATTTGCCTCGGTATGCAAATGGCGGCTATTGAATTTGCCCGTAACGTGCTCGGAATTGCCCAAGCCCATTCTACAGAAATGAATCCCAACACGCCCGATCCGGTGATCGATTTAATGGAAGAACAAAAGCAGATCACCTCAAAAGGTGGTACCATGCGCTTGGGCTCTTATCCATGTCAAATAAAAGAAGGAACCCTTGCTCGTACCATCTACGGCGCTGAATTGATTTCTGAACGCCACCGTCACCGCTGGGAGTTCAACAACAAATACCTCGAGCAATACGAAGCAGCCGGCATGGTTGCTAGTGGTAAGAATCCGGAAAGTGGTCTGGTTGAAATCATTGAATTACCCAACCATCCATTCTTCATTGGAGTGCAATACCACCCCGAATTGAAGAGTACGGTAGAGAACCCTCAACCTATATTTGTGCATTTCGTGAAAGCCGCTCGCGAGTACGCCGATCGAAAAAATGCAACCAAAAACCCGCTCTTACAAAGCGAAATGATTTAAAATCAAGTATTTCTGATAAGATGGTCGGCAATTGCCGACCATCTCTTTTTTCCCGATTTTGCCCCTCAAAACACTATCTTTGCCCCTCTTAAATTTCTAGATCATGAACATGGACCGTAATACGGTGATAGGCTTTGTGTTATTGGCCTTACTACTTTTCGCTTATTTGTTCTTCGCAGGGAAAAACACACGCGAATTACAGTATGCTGAACAATTGAAACAAGACTCCATTGCAAAAGTAAAAGCAAGACAAGACTCCATCAATTACGCAAAAGATACAGCCGGTAAAACAATTGTAATCGATTCCAACACCGTAGGTTTTCAAAAACTGGGTGTTGAACAACTCACCACTGTAGAGAACGAAGTAATTAAAGTGACTTTTACTAACAAGGGTGGTCAAGTGAAATCAGTGGAATTGAAAAACTACAATTCCTATACCGGTAAACCTGCTAAACTTTCAGGTGCCGATTTTGATAAGGTTTCTTATACCATCAATACAGGCAATAATCTTTCAGCTCCCATTACCGATTTGTATTTCCAAACCAAACCTGCTGTTAAGAATGCAGATGGATCTCAAACTATTGAATTCACAGCTGTTGGTTCACAAGGAGAGCAGGTGAAGCATGAATTTGTAGTTCGTCCTAATTCATACATGATTGATTGGACTCCATCATTTACCGGAGCCGATAAATTATTTACACAAGGAGCGTTTAACCTCACTTGGCAAAACCAACCGGCAAAATTAGAGAGTGATGCAGCTTATGAGCGTCAACAAACCAGTATCTGTTACATGGAAGATGGTAGCTTCGACTATATCCAAACCAAAACAGAACTCACTTTCGAAAAACCCGTTTCATGGTTAACTGTTTCGCAACACTTCTTCAATATCACCTTGTATGCTAAGAATAATTTTACATCAGGTGATTTGAAATTGAATAAAAAAGCTGCCGACGATTCTTCTGATGTGATCGCCAATGCAACTGCTACCATGCATGCAAAACTGCCTGTTGGTGCGCAAAGCAGTTTCCCTATGCAATTGTTTTTTGGCCCAAATGATTACAAAATTCTTAAAAGTCAGCCCATTGCAGAAATGGATCGCATCTTGAACTTGGGTCGTGATATGTATTCGTTTGTTCGTCCAATCAACGTTTACGTTATCTATCCTGTGTTCAATTTCATCAAAGGATTTGTATTGAACTTCGGTATCGTAATTGCGCTGTTAACGATCTTTATTCGCGTGGTTACTTCTCCATTGTTATACAATAGTTACGTGAGCAGTGCGAAGATGAAGGCGCTCCGTCCGGAAATCGATAAATTGAAGGCCAAGCACGGATCCGATCAGCAAGCATTTGGAATGGATCAAATGAAACTATTCCGAGAAGCGGGAGTGAACCCACTCGGAGGATGTATTCCGGCCTTACTCCAAATTCCGATCTTCTTTGCGCTGTACTCTTTCTTTAACTCAAACATCGACTTGAGAGGTCAAGAGTTCTTGTGGTCTCATAACCTCGCCTCATACGATTCAATTGTGAACTTTGGATTTAATGTATGGGGGCTCGGTAATCACCTCAGTTTGTTTACACTTACTGCAGCAGGTACCAGCTTCTTGATTTCCTTGTACAATTCAAATATGACTCCGGATCAGAACAACCCTGCTCTGAAGTACATGCCTTATATTTTCCCATTCATTCTTTTATTCATCTTTAATAGATTGCCTTCGGCGCTTACTTGGTACTACACGGTATCAAACCTTATTACGCTGATCCTTCAATTCGTTATTCAAAATTATATCATCGACCATGATAAAATTTTGGCGAAAATTGAAGAGAACCGTAAGAAGCCAAAAGCCAAATCGAAATGGGCTGAAAGGATGGAGCAAATGCAAGAAGCTCAAAAGCAAATGCAAGATGCCAGAAAGAAAAAATAATCAGAAAGCGCTCCTCGGAGCGCTTTTTTCGTTTCGATCGGATCTAAATTTTGATTCTTAATTATTAATTCTTAATTAATTACGTATTTTGTTAAAGTTCTTTCAAGATGACTTCTTTTGAGAGCTTGGTACCGTCTTTGAATAAAGAAGAATAGAGGCGAAGGGACAGAAAAACAACACGAATATGAAACGAGTAGTACTTTTTTTAGTGGCTTTTGGAACCTGGATGGGTTCATTTGCGCAGCGAAAAGTGTCGGAATTGATGCTCAGTTACGATATCAAAGTAATAACCAATTCAAAAGAGCCTAAACTGGCCGACGCATTCGATGGGTCTACTACTACTGTTTATATCAAAGGAAACTTGAGCAGAAGTGAGATGAGCAGTGCTTTGTTTTCTTCAACGGTTATTCATGACACGAAAACAGGATCAGCCGTTGCATTAAGAGAAGTAAGTGGTCAAAAGATCCTTATTCGAATGAATCAAGACAATTGGAACGAAAAGAATAAAAAGTACGAAGGAATCGTATTCAAAAATACAGGTGAAACCAAGATCATTGCAGGTTATAAGTGTACAAAAGCCATTGCTACTATGGCCGATGGTACAACGTTTACGGTATTTTATACTACTGAAATTGTACCGGAGAACAAAGAATATGAATACATGTTTAAAGACCTAGCCGGCTTGCCACTTGAATGGGAATTATCACAAGGTAAGTTGACGCTTCAATACACTTTGTCTAAAATCAGTTTGAATCCTATTCCGGCCTCAAAATTTGAAATTCCGAAGTCGGGATACAGAGAACTGACTTACGAAGAAAGTAAGAAGGCTACTGCAAATTAAGGTCAACGAAATTATCGATGAAGAGACAACTTCACATTTACCAAGTTCAAGTTGGTACGAACACCTGATGGCTTTACATTCGTCTTTAAACCTGGTAATATAACAATGGTATTGCCCTTTCTGTAAGTTACTACTGCATTCACCGAAGTAAAATTCATAGTTTTAACCTTACTGAGACTGAGCACATTGTTGTAAATTCTGCCGGCTTTAAGGGAGAATCCGGGAGTGGTTTTAACAGTACTTAAACCTACTGCGGCAGCTTTATTGCTTTTTTTGTTATCTCCACCGCCACTACTCGCTGCAGCTAGTGCTACAACTCCAACCAGCGCAAGGCTAACGATTGATTTTTTAAGCATGTGGTTAAATTTTAAAGTAGAGATAATTAACATAAGCAAAATTATACAATTTTTTTCTAAACCTCTGACATATATATGTACGTGTCAGATGCCAAAAAGTTACAGATTTCACAAAAAAATCTAAAAATAATGATGTAAAACCTTTCTCTTTAGTTGGCTCAAACGTTAAAAAGTTTAACGAAACACTCGAATTGTTTTTGAAATCAGCCATTATGCGCTGATTATTAACGAGTTAACTAAAGAACTTTTTTTGAGTAGAATTTTGAATGGGGTAGTGAAGCTTTTCTTGAAACAATAAGGTTTGAATGTAAACGCCTATTGTGGCTTTTTATTGGGTACACTGTTTTAAACAAAAGTTAATAAATAAGGCTTGGACTCCTCCAATTATCTGATTATCTTACAATAAGCTCCGTTACATGAAAGAAAACCCACATCAAGACCGCGACGAAATAAAAGACCTTGTCAAGCAATTTCAAGCTTTGAAGAATGGTCGCGCCCACAGGTTTCTCGACGAAGATGCTTTCGAAAAAATCATTGATTATTACGACGATATAGAGGACATACCTCAAGCCCTAGAAGCAGCAGAATTGGGGGCAGAACAGTTTCCCTATTCATCAGCCCTTCTTATCAAAAAGGCAGACTTGCTCATTGCCACTCGAAAATACCACGAAGCATTAGAAATACTTCAAAAAGCAGAACTTCTCGACAGTAACGATATCAATCTCTACATATTAAAAACTGATGTGTATTTAGCGCTCGATCAGCAAGAAAAAGCCGTAATACTTCTTGAGGAAGCGCTGGAACATTTTGAAGGTGAGGAGAAGATTGAGTTATTATTCGAGTTGGCTGATGTGTACGACGACTATGAAGAATTCGATAAAATTTTCGATTGCCTTCGTTGGGTACTAGAGCTGGAACCTACCAACGAAGAAGCACTTTATAAGATCTGTTTTTGGACCGATTTTACCGGCAGAAATGAAGAAAGCATCAAGTTGCACCAACAAATCATAGATGAGTTTCCTTATTGTGAGTTGGCATGGTTCAATTTGGCTGCTGCTTATCAAGGATTAAAATTGTACGAAAAAGCAATTGATGCGTATAAATATGCAGTGGCTATCGACGAGAAGTTTGATTATGCCTACCGCAACATGGGAGATGCTTATATCCGGTTGAGAAAGTACAAAGAAGCGATTGAGAGTTTGGAAAAAGTATTGGAACTCTCCCGTCCGGAAGATGTGATCTACGAAGCCATTGGTCACTGTTACGATCGATTGAAAAACTATGCGCAGGCCAGGTTTTACTATAGAAAGGCTTCGCATTTGAACCAAGAAGATGTAAAGCTTCAATATAAAATTGCGTGCACTTACATGAATGAACAACAGTGGACGCAAGCCATCAAGCATTTGGAATCTGCATTACAATTGTTCCGCATGCAGCCTGAATACAATTTGGCCATGGGTGAATGCAAAACCCAATTGGGTGAATACAAAGACGCATTGCAGTATTTCTCCAATGTTGTTCGTCAACGCCCCAAAAACGTAAGTGCATGGGAAGCCTTAATTCGTTGCCTATATCTGGGCGAATTTCATGATGATGCGTATGAGCAAATTGAAGTGGCGCTGAAAATGACCGAACAAAAGCCGCTGTTTTTATACTACAAAGCACTCCTCTTACTTGAAACAGGTAGATCCAAGGAGGGCCTGCTTCAATTGGAAAAAGCGCTCATTGCTGCTCCGAAACAGTTAAAAAAGATTATCGACCTAAGTCCATCCATTCTGCGAAACTCCCAAGTGGTGGACCTTATAGCCCGTTTCAAAAAGAATAAATCTATTTAACAAATAGGATTTTAGCCGGAATGAATAACACAGCGAAAATCTTAGTATTTTTGCGCATTATTTTTTTAGACAAGACTAAGGATAACCACATGAATTTCAATCTTACTCAAATTCCCGATCGTCAACAAAAGCCTCGTACCAACGGTATTACTATGGTGATGGATAAAGGCTTAAGTATTCCTGAAGTACATAATTTCTTGAGTGTTTCCGGACCGCATGTAGACATCGTGAAGTTAGGTTTCGGTACCTCATTTGTAACGCCCAACTTGAGAGAAAAGATTGAAGTGTACAAGTCGTATGGAATGCCTATCTATTTCGGGGGCACTTTATTCGAAGCATTTTTAGTGAGAAATCAATTTGAAGATTATATAGCTGTTTGCAAAGATTACGGCATTGAATACATGGAAGTAAGTGATGGATCAATTACCATTCCTCATGCCGAGAAATGTGGTTATATCGAAAAACTCACCAAACATGGCAAAGTGTTAAGTGAGGTGGGAAGTAAAGACGCTACCCATATTATTCCCCCTTACAAATGGATTGAACTGATGAGTGCTGAGCTAAGTGCCGGTGCGTCCTACGTGATTGCTGAAGCAAGAGAAGCCGGTAACGTTGGTATTTATCGAGGTAGTGGTGAGGTAAGGGAAGGGTTGGTGCAAGAAATTCTTACTCAAATTCCTGAAGAGAAAATCATATGGGAAGCACCTCAAAAAGCGCAGCAATTGTACTTCATTGAATTGATCGGATGCAATGTGAATCTTGGTAACATTGCTCCAACAGAAGTAATTCCTTTAGAAGCAATGCGCATTGGATTGAGAGGCGATACTTTTCACTTATTTCTTTCAAAAGAAAATTCACAATGAAAAAATTTGGATTAATAGGATATCCTTTAGGGCACTCTTTCTCAAAAAAATATTTTACTGAGAAGTTTGAGAAAGAAGGCATCGAACAGGCTCAATACGATACCTATCCTATTGAATCCATAGAGTTGTTACCGGCTATACTGGCTAATAATCCCGAATTAAAGGGCTTAAACGTAACCATTCCTTACAAAGAACTGGTAATACCTTACCTGCACAAAAAATCACCGGTTGTCCAAAAAATAAACGCTTGTAATTGTATCAAGGTTGTAGATGGAAAGTTAGAAGGACATAACACCGACGCAATTGGATTTGAAGCTTCCTTAAAAGCCGCTTTTCCTAATTTGCCATCCAAAGCACTGATCCTTGGAACCGGTGGTGCTGCTAAAGCGGTAGAATACGTATTGCAACAGAATAAAATACAATACAAATTTGTTTCTCGAAAACCCTCTGCGTATTCATTTTCTTACGAGCAAGTAACTCCTGCAGTGGTGAAAGAATACAAACTAATCATCAATACTACACCTTTGGGAATGTTTCCGCATGTAGTGGAAGCACCTCAAATTCCCTATGAAGCACTTTCGAACGAACATTGTTTATACGACGTAGTTTACAACCCCGAGAAAACCTTGTTTTTACAGAAAGGAGAGGAGCGCGGTGCGGCAATTAAAAATGGACTTGAAATGTTAGTGCTTCAGGCAGAAGCTAGTTGGAAGATTTGGAATAGCTAAGCGGAGAATTTTAATTTTACTTCCTTCGGCAATGCGGCCACTTTTCGAGTGGCGTAATTAAAACATACCATTCCTGTTTTTGCAATACAAGCTGGCACCCAATTGTTGGATTCCCATTTATAGATCACGTAAATCAAATCAAAGCTTACTCTCGTTATATTAGCCGTAGTTACCGCTATTTCAAGTTGATCGTTTGCCAATACTTCTTTTTTGTACTCTAAAGCAGCATCTCCCATAATTAAACTTACACCACCTAATTCTAGTTCAGTGTAGCCCATCGATTGTAGAAACAAAACTCTAGCCTCATGGCAATAAGTCAAAAAACGATCGTTTCCAACATGACCACCATAATTTAAATCCGTGATTCGAACAGTGAGCGGAGTTCTAAACAAGAAATGTGATGGGATATCAATTTTTATACGCGACATGTTATTGAGCCTCGTTTAATAGTTCCAAGAGTTCGAGCGCATCTAAAAAATTAGTGGCTCCGGGGTTGAACTCCTGATTGTACAAAATTGTTTTCTTCCAACGATCAAATTGCCACTGCCAAATGCCGTTCTTTCCCCACATCAATGGATGTGCAGGTCCGTTAGTTGAAGAAGTATGAAGGTAATTCAGCTGATGTAGAAATTTCGTTGAAATGCGGGTAGTGCTACCATCTGGAGCAGTTACGCTTATATAGTTTCCTTTGATCGATTGCTTCAACAAGTCGGTATCGTAGATAATATTTCCTTTGGAATCCTTTATTAGTGGAGCATTGATTTCTGCTACTTCATCAGCTGTAACTTTTTCAATGCTGCTAATGTCACTCGATGGAAGTTCTAAGTCTTCTGTGTTATCATCAGGATTGCTTACCGCAATCATTTCAGGTTGAACCGTAACTGCTGCACGTACCGGAACATATTTCTGAACAGAACTTATTTGGAACGGGTTTTTTTCAATAGCCTGATTAATGGCCGAGGTGAGCGGTTGAAATATTGGAGCGGTCAATTTTTTTTGCTCCGCAAAAATGGCGGAGGTTTTTGAAAAATTTGATCGAAAAAGCCAGATACCCAAAACTGCAATAGCTACTGCAGCTGCGGCATAGTACCAAGGTCTAATTGAAATAACCTTACCGGGTTGTTTATTGTTTTCTTGTAGGGCAGCCTCAATGGACTCCCAAGCCAAAACCGGCGGCGTTAATTCGAACTGAGCAATACGTTGCCCTATTTCTTGTTCCTTATTCAAGGGCGTTTCGTTAATGGCAGCCGCAATAGCTTCCCACGAACCTGCTGGAGGGTTCATTTCAGCTTGTTGCAACTTATTTCTTAACGATTCACTCATATCGTACGGCGGATTTTATTGGTCTCGTTTAAATATTCTTTCACTCTTTTGGCAAGGATACCTTTGGCTCTTGCTAGTTGACTTTTACTAGTGCCTTCGCTTATTCCAAGTAGCTCGCTGATTTCTTTGTGGGAATATCCCTCCACTACATACAAGTTGAACACAGCTTGGTAGCCAGGCGCCAGCTCGTGAATCATTTTCAGAATGTCTTTTTCTGCCAATCGTTCTAGTGCCGTAATATCATCTTCATCGGCAACATCCATATGCTTTTCTCCAATAGAAGTTTGCGGCAATGATTTCTTGCGAAATTGTTCAATGGCTGTATTCACAAAAATTCGACGTATCCAACCTTCTAAAGACCCTTCAAAGCGAAACCTATGAAGGTTTTTGAATACTTTAATAAATCCATCCTGTAAGAGATCCTGAGCCGCTTCCTGATTAGAGGTATAACGAAAACAAACGGCAAACATTTTAGGAGCAAATTGCTCATAAAATGCTTTCTGCATGCGGGCATCTCCCCGTATGCACCCTTCAACTAAGTCGGATTCCGGTATCAATTGGTTGCTTGTATGGTCTGAATTTGGCAAGATTATGCGTGTATTCCGTTGTTCGTATTGTTTTTCAAGAACTTAACTAGTTCACTAGCTGCTTTGGTTCTATGACTGATGGCCGTTTTCTCCTGCGTAGTCATTTCCGCAAAACTCCGTGTTTCACCATCAGCCATGAAAATAGGATCGTAGCCAAACCCTTTTTCTCCTCTTCTCTCTCTCAGTATTTCACCTTCACAGATACCTTCAAACTGATGTTCTATACCATCCCATATAATAGAAATTACCGTTCTAAACCGTGCTCCTCTATTCTCTTTCCCTTCCAAACCCGCTAACACCTTTTCAATATTGGCAGAAAAATCACGATGCTCGCCCGCATAACGTGCACTCTTTACACCCGGCTCTCCATTTAACGCATCAACTTCCAAACCCGTATCCTCGCTAAAGCAAGGCAGCCCGGTTAAACGGTAAATGGTCTGAGATTTCTCGCGCGCATTTTCTTCCAAAGTTGCATGAGGTTCAGGAATATCGATATCAATTCCCGCAGCCGATAAAGAAATGACCTCAATGGCATCGCCAATGACGGCTTGAATTTCCTCAACCTTATGCGCATTGTTGGTTGCAAAAATCAGAGTGGTAGGCATAGGCTTAAACGTTAAAGATCGTTTTTAAGTTATTCCACAATTTCATTTTTAATTCCTTAACCGTAGGATCGCTTGTTGCTAAATAACCGAGATCTGGTGCTGACAAATAAGTAACTTGATCGTGTAACTGTATTTTAAAATCAGGAAATACAAAAGGCAATGCCAATTTCTGCTGATCTTGCCCGAAAAGCATCACCACTTGTGGCGACATGCTTTTCTTAATGTCTCCCATTGTAAATTCTTGCTTGGCTGTATTGATGATGGCCACGTCTGCTAAATTCAACCTACAAGCCCCCAACATCTTACTTAACATCTCCAAAGCCAGATCGCTAATATGAGTGTCTTTCTCGAAACGCACCAATAAGCTCACTTTTCGTTTGTGCTCACCCAAATAACGGGGCACTCGAAGTTCTTCGGGTACTGGCTTGGGTTGTTCTAATGTTGATCCGGCTACTTTATTTACCGTTTTGGGAACGGTGCCTTCCTCCTCTGACTTCAATTTTGGATTGTTTCGCTCTTCTTCCAAACTCACCAAACTGCTCTTATACAGATCAGTTAGGGTAACAGTACTAATATTTAAATCTTTGAAACTCACCGAAATCGTTTTAAAATCAATTGCTTTGGCAAAAATGATGATTTTGAGCGGGTTTGCGAAATGTTAAGCATTGTTTTATATGCTAACATTTGTTAGGATTTTTGCCTCCTTTATTTGCGAATGAAGATCTTAGTTTGTTTATTTGCATATAATTTCTTTATATGGTGGAAACATTTAATATATCTGTTAGCAAGGTGGCTTCTAGCAGATTGAAAAACCTGTCTCTGGAAAATCTCCCTTTTGGCAAGCATTTTACGGACCACATGTTGGAAGCTGATTATGAAAATGGCGAGTGGACCAACGTATCTATTAAGCCCTACCAAAATTTGTCTTTAGCTCCTTCATTGGCGGCTATTCACTACGGACAAGCCATTTTTGAGGGCATCAAAGCGTACAAAAATGCAAATGGAGAAGCCAATATTTTTCGTCCATACGACAATTTTAAAAGATTCAATAAATCTGCAGCGCGACTAGAAATGCCCGCAGTGCCGGAAGAGATTTTTATCGAAGGAATGCGTCAATTGATTGAGATCGATAAAGACTGGATCCCAGCAATTAAAGATCATTCTTTATACATCCGTCCGTTCATGTTCTCTAGCGACGAATTGATTGGTGTAAAACCTTCCGATAAATATAAATTCATGATCATTTTGAGCCCCACCGGTCCATACTATGCGGCTCCAATGAAAATTTATGTTGAAGAACGTTTTACACGTGCTGCTCCGGGTGGTGTTGGCTTTGCCAAAGCAGCAGGTAACTATGGCGGTGCCATGCACGCAACTGCAGAAGCTCGCAAAAAAGGATATGATCAAGTGCTGTGGACTGATGCATTTGAACACAAAGTAATTCAGGAGTGTGGTACCATGAACGTGTTTTTCATCATTGGAAATACGGTGGTTACTCCTGACTTAAGTACCGAAACCATTCTTGCCGGAGTAACTCGCGACAGTGCAATCACGGTTTTCAAAGACCTTGGTTACAATGTAGAAGAAAGACAAATTACGATTGACGAAGTGATTGCTGCATACGATAATGGAACTTTGAAAGAAGTATTTGGAACAGGCACTGCAGCTACCATTTCAATGATCCGTGAATTGACGTATAAAGACAAAGTGATGAGTTTTGATACCACTACTTGGAAAGGATCGCCTGCACTGAAAGCAAGATTAGACGCCATTCGTGACGGTCAGTATCCCGATACACACAATTGGTTGTTCAAGATTTAATTCAGTTCAACAAAATAGTTTGCATACCCATTCATCGCATTTGATTTTGAATCATTGTGATTAATGGGTATCTTGTTTTTACCATGATTGTTAAATATAAAACCAACTAACCATGCTTATTTACGGATCAAGAGCAACGAAATTAAAAGCCGAACCCATTGTATATACCTGCAAGCATTGCCAGTCGAAGAATACTACTACCATGGTGATGTTTCAAAAGTATGCACATGTGTTTTGGATTCCATTTTGTCCCATTAAGAAATTAGCCGTAACACAATGTGAACATTGCAAACAAGTGCTCGAACAAAAACAATTCGATCCTGAATTGAAAGAAATTTTTGCCGAGCAAAAAAGCACGCTTAAAACACCCATCTGGACATTTATAGGTTTGGCACTGCTGATAGTGCTCATTGTTACTATTATTCAAGATGAGAAAAAAGAATCGGCAGAGAACAAAGTATTCTTGGAGCAGCCACAAGTGGGAGATGTATATACCATGCGAACAAAAGAGGGCAACTATACATTGTTCTTAGTGAAAGAGGTAACCAAAGACAGTATCGGTTACTGGATGAATAATTACGAAGTGAATAAGATCAGCGGGCTGCACAAAATTCCGGCTAACGGCGATAGTGCTTATTTACCTATAACCGTTTA
>DGDD01000177.1 GCA_002385265.1 Chitinophagaceae bacterium UBA3961 | reverse complement strand
TTGTATAACACGCTTGCTACTTTGTTGCTACCAAGCGGCAACCCCCTTCGGGGTTGTAAAACACTCTTGAAACTTTATTGCTACCAATCTGAAATCTACCAAAGAGTTGTGGGATACGCTTGAAACACTGTTGCTGCCAATGTGCAAACCTCTTCGGGGTAGTAGGTGATTCTTTAATCCCTGTTGCTACCAATATGATACACAACACGGGGTTCTAGGAAACGCTTGAATTGTTGTTGCAACCGAGCTATCTAGCAATTTGCGTGATTAACGAGAACAGAGAGTAGAATTGCCTTGTAAACAATACTAATGCAGAAAAAGCAGCGCACCCTTCACATCACTTCTCTATTTTATCTGATGTACAGTTTCAGCGAACATTTATTTAAAGACTATTAAAGAAACAAATGCTGTCTTTTTAACCTGACCACATCCGCCCAACCAAAGAACCCCAATTATTAATTTTTAATTCCTAATTTTTATTTATTACTTATTAATTCTCTTTCCGCTATTTTAGCACTCTATTCTAACCAATCAAATGCTTGTACTATGAGCGCATCCATTCAACTCAGTCCCGTAATTGCCGGTGCCATGAAATGGGGTATTTGGGGTTCAGCCTTTAACACCCAAGAATACCTAAGTATCCTCGAAAAATGTGTTGAACTAGGAGTAACTACTATTGATCATGCCGATATCTACGGACATTATACAACCGAAGCCGAATTTGGTGCCGCACTGAAACGAGTACCACATCTTCGTGAAAAGATTCAACTGATCACCAAATGTGGTATCAGAATGATCACACCGAATCGCCCTTCACATGAAATCAAATCATATGACGCTTCAAAAAAACATATCATCACTTCTGCAGAACAATCACTGAAAAACTTGCAGACCGACTATATTGATTTGCTATTGATTCATCGTCCTGATCCCCTTCTACACCCCGATGAAGTAGCTGAAGCTTTTAGTCAGTTGAGAAACAGCGGTAAAGTGCTTCACTTCGGCGTATCAAACTTTACGCCTTCACAGTTCACTATGATGCACAGCCGATTTCCATTGGCGACCAATCAAATAGAAGCTTCTATTTTACATCGAGAGCCCTTTATTGACGGCACTTTAGATATTTGTCTTGAAAAAAATATCATTCCAACGGCTTGGAGTCCACTTGGAGGCGGTTTGTTATTCTCAGAAAATCCGGATGACGAAACAAAGCGCATAAAAGAAGCAGCCATTTCTTTGCAAGAAAAGTACCAGCTATCCTTAGATGAATTATTGATTGCTTGGCTCTGTCAACATCCTTCCGGCATTGTTCCTGTATTGGGTACATCAAAAGTGGAGCGCATTCAGGGCGCTTTAAAAGCGAGTAAAGTTATAATGGATCGAGAAGATTGGTTTAAGCTTTGGCAAGCATCCTTGGGTCAAGAAGTGGCTTAACAAATAAAAAGATATCTGCCGGGGGTCAATGTTATTTGTAATTGCTGGGCTTGAAAATATTCACCATCGGTATGATAGTGAATGGTTTCATTACTGGAAAGAGTGAACACATTTCCAAATCCATGAATGAAATTGGATGAATTAAAATGGATTCCCTTCTCCACTTTAGGAAGATTGATGAACCTGCCGACGAGTCCGGTTGGTTTCATAATCACCCAGCAAAATAAGCCGTCGTCGGGTTTGTTTCCTGGGGCAATTTGAAAACCTCCACCGGCTCGATATCCGTTCATGATATCAAGAAGCAAAGCTTTTCCTTTGTAATTTACGTTAGCCCCGCTTAGTTCGTAATAGTTTTCCTTAAACGTAAATATTCCTCTGATCACAGTCCACCAGTAAGCAGCAATACCTACTTTCTTATTTTTTGAAATCAGTGTTTTCGCCACCCATCCTTCAAAGCCTGCTCCCACTCCATTTACAAATATCCGACCATTACAAAGGCCTGCATCAATTCGCTTGGTAGCCCCTTTCAAACCAATTTCCAACATGGCATCCAAATTGGCATCGTGATACAATAAATCAAAAAAATCGTTTCCCGATCCCCCTTTATGAATCATAAGCGGTATACCAATATCAGGATATTGATTTAAGAAAACATTGATCGTGCCATCGCCGCCAACAATCCAGGCTTCGGAGAATTCCTTTAATGAATCGGGCCAAGGAGAAGGGATAATGGTTGACATAACCCCTTTGTCTGTCAATTTCTGATGGAGTTCTTGAGCATATGCAACCGAGCGACCGCTACCCGCATATTGATTCAACACTATGGCAATTCGTCTAGACAATAGAATAAGTTTGTAAGCCAAATCTAAACAAAATCAGTGGTTCGCCAATGGTTCGGGAAACCGATTCACAAGTGTATCTGAAACGAGGCCATCTCTGGTTGTGTAAATCAACCGAGCAGACAAATAAGTATGAGTTTTTAGAAATTTCAGTGCCTGTTTTAGTCCCATTGCTAACACTGCATTATCGTAGCCATCCGCTGTAGTCGCATCCTTCGCCATTAAAGTAACAGCGATCAGCTCATTATTCGACTGCTGTCCGGTTCTAGCATCGAAGGCGTGCGAACGGAGCTTTCCCGCCGATTCTTTAAACTTTCGATAATTACCACTGGTAGTGATAGCACCTTCTCCTTGCAATTCAACTTTCTTGTATTGTATTTCCCAACCATCACTATCAATAGATTCCAAGGCTAAAATAAAAGGTTTATTGGAGGTCATTTTCTTACCCTTCCATCGCGTTTCCCCTCCCACTTCTATTAGAAAATTTTCAATTCCTTTCTTCAGAAAGAAATTAGCCAATACATCTACCGTATAACCTTGAGCGATACCATTGGGATCTAACTTAACACAAGACTTTTTCTTAATAAGTAAGTTTCCTTTCAATGAAATTTTATCCATACCAACACATGTCATCAGCTTCTTAGTTTCACTTGCCGAAGGTGGATTGGTCATTTTTTTCGAAGCCAAGCCCCAAGCTGCTGTAATGGGTCCAATCGTGAGGTCGCTAATTCCACCGGTAGCTTTGTTAATTTGAAGTGAGTATCGGTATATATTGAAAAGATGAGCATCTACTTCGAGGCCCTTTGTACTTTCATTGAACTTGCTAATTAAAGAACGCGGATTGTATACAGAAAGGGAGTTGTCGATTTCTTGAAAAATGCTATCAACTTCAAATTGTGTTACCGCAAGACCTGTGTGATAATAAATAATGGAGTAGGAAGTTCCTTGCGCTTTTCCGGAACACTTATACTCATTCCACTCCTCTTGTAATGTTTGAAAAGAAGTAGTAACACCTAGAAAAATCAAGAAGAGCCAGCTTAGATATTTGCGCAAGTAAACGAGTGTTACGGTGAAAAAATGAATGTATTGTCAATTCGTTTCGAATTAATTGAACTGCTTTCAAATATACGCGATCGCATTTAAACAGTGAAGGGATATAAACCACGGTCGATTTATATCCCTTCATTTCGATTATATATCTAATTCGTTAGAACACCAAAACAGGTACTCCTTTTGATTGATAATAGCTTTGGAATTCCTTGATCTTTGTTAAAAGCACTTCATTCATCTCCTTTTCATACTTCGCCCATTCTTGTTTCAAGTCTTTCAAACGTGTTTTCGCACCACCTGTCACTCTAGGGTCAGATACATTCACCAGTGTCTTTAGGTTAAAAAATTCAGCATTTAATTTGCTTGGCCAGTTGATCACATCTTGGAAGTTCTTTTGTCTGCTTTCAACAATATTTGACTCCCATGCTTCCAACAGTTTAATGATTGATTTTCCTGAATCAACCACAGCTTTGTAATCAGCCTTTTCTTTCAAATTATCACTAATAAACAGAATTTGTTTTTTTACAGATCTCAGTTTATTTACAGCACTGTGCATTGATTTAATTGACTGCTGAATATCTTCTAACAGCGCTTGTTGCTCATTCCAATCTGCCTCAGTAGCTGATATATTGGGATCTTGTTTTACTTCGATGCCTACTTCAGTTGAAAGCGAATCAAGCTTCAAAACAGCTTTGTATTTCCCGGGCTTCAATAAATAACCAGAATAGTCGCCATAAACAAAGGCATCGGTAATTGCGGGGCTGATCATATCAGCTCTAAAATCCCAGGTTAATGCATTCAAACCCTCAGTTGAACTCATTACAACTGCAGGAGGTGGGCCACCCGGAAAAGGTTTGTACGACAAATCTTTTTTGTTGGAATAAGATCTTACTGTTTTACCGTTAACATCTTGAATTTGTAAACTCAATTTCGCTGAATCGGATATTTTAGGCAAGCGATAATAAATAGTCACTCCTTCTAATGGATTTTGACCAAGCGCTTGTTCATTGGCACCACCTAGTTCCGGAGCTCCGGAATAAAGTACAGTAGGTTTTGCGCCCCACAATTTGATTTGCTTTTCAGCAGTAATCTCCTTTGCTTGTTGAATCAAAGTTAGGTCATCCAATATCCAAAAGGCGCGTCCTGCCGTAGCTGCTATTAAGTCATTATCGTGAATGATTAAGTCGGTTACGGGTACTACGGGTAAATTCAACTGAAGTTTTGACCAATTTGTTCCGCCATTGTATGAGATATAAAAACCTCTTTCCGCTCCGGCATACAACAGGTCCTTCACTGTTTTATCTTCTCGAATCACTTTGATAAAATCATCTTCTGCAACCCCGGTGTTTATAAGCGTCCAAGTGGTTCCGAAATCAGTAGTTTTATAAGTGTAAGATTTGAAGTCATTGAATTTATATCTTGTTGCAGAAACATAGGCTGTACCATTTTCGAATGGAGACAGTTCAATAGATTGAATTAAACTTTCTTCTAGTCCTGCCGGTGTTTTATCGTTCCATGTTTTTCCACCATCGCGGGTTATGTAAATTTTACCACAATCGCTACCGGTCCAAATTTGTCCTTTCTCTAATGTAGATTCAATCAAGTAATAAATGGTGTTGTAGTTTTCGCCACCTGCTCCTTCGTTTGTAAGCGGTCCTCCTCCTTGTTCTTGTTTAGTAGTATCGTTTCTAGTTAGGTCAGGACTTATTACAGACCAATTTAAGCCCCCGTCAGTAGTTTTCAGTACAACATTACCGCCGTGATAAATTGTTTTGGGATCATGAGGAGAAGCAACAATTGGCGCATTCCAATTGAAACGGTATTTCATTTTTTTAGGTTCAACCGCTAAGTTGAGTGAGGGGTATGCTTGGATGTCTTTTATCTCACCGGTTTTACCATTCAATACTTCGATGTATCCCTGATAACATCCACCATAGAACTCAATAGGGTTATTAGGGTCAAAAACAATGTAGGCACTTTCACAACCGGGTCCTGTCAGCCAATCTTTCTCGTCCAATCCTTGTTTGTTGTTTCTGGTTTTCACCATTAAGGAAGTATTGTCTTGTTGCCCGCCGTATACCCAATATGGAAAACGATTATCGGCATTCACTCGATAAATCTGTGCAGTGGGTTGGTTCATTAGAGTACTCCAACTACGGGTGCCATCATACGAAATCTGTCCACCTCCGTCGTCGGCTAAAGCGATATTATTGGGGTCATTTGGATTGATCCAAAGATCGTGTGTATCGCCGTGAGCAATGGGAACAAAACTGAATGTTTTGCCACCATCGATACTTTTCATCATAGGGGCATTGAGAACATATACTGTATTCTCATTTTTAGGATCCGCAAAAACTTCCATATAGTACCATGAGCGCGATGTAATGTTTGCGTCGTTGGACATTAATCTCCAAGATTCACCTCCATTATCGGATCGATACAATCCCGACTTTACTTTTTCAGTTTCAACAATCGCAAAAATTCGATTCGGACTGGCTGCTGAAACTGAAACTCCCATTTTACCGAGAGAAGGGGGTAACCCATTATTGATCTTATTCCATGTTTCGCCGCCATCGGTGCTTTTCCATAAAGAAGAGCCACGTCCGCCGCTAATCACTTTCCAAGGAAGTCGTTTATGATCCCAGGTAGCGGCATACAGTATGCGAGGATTGGTTGGGTCGGCCACGAGGCTACTCGCACCTGTTGCTGAGTCAACGTATAAAACTTGCTTCCAAGTTTTTCCACCATCAACTGTTTTATAAATACCACGTTCATTGGTTGTGCCGTGAACAGGTCCCTGAGCTGCCACGAGTACAACATCTGGATTTGAAGGATGAATAACAATATCTGCGATATGCCGAGAATTCGTTAATCCGATATTTTTCCAAGTTTTCCCAGCATCTGTTGACTTGTAGACTCCATCACCGAAGGAGGTCATTACTCCTCTAACTGCATGTTCTCCGGTTCCAACATAAATTACGTTAGGATCAGAAGGGGCTATTGCTATTTCTCCGATGGTACCTACTTTAAAGAATCCATCGGACACATTCATCCAATGTTTACCACCGTCGGTTGTTTTCCAAACACCGCCACCGGTGTAGCCGGTATAGTAAACAAGAGGATTATTGGAGACCCCTGAAATAGCGTTGGCTCTTCCGCCTCGGAAGGGGCCAATGTTTCTCCACTTCTTCAATTCGAGAATGGAGTCGTATTTCGGGATTGGAGGATTGGCATTTCTCGAGGCTGTCTTTTTTTGAGCGTTTAGGTGAAGAGTGATCACAAGCAGTGAACAGAAGAGGAATAGAGATCTCATGTTAGTTTGGTTGAGAGATGAAGATACGATAAGTTGGGGAGAGGAGGAAACGAGGAGACGAGGATATGAGGAACGAGGAGGCGAGGAAAAGAGGAAACTAGGAAACGAGGAAAAAGGTGAAATGATGAGATAGGGGCAAAAAAAATCCCGATCATTTCTGATCGGGATCAAAGAATATGGCAGCTACCTACTCTCCCGCATTGTGGTGCAGTACCATCGGCCAAAAGGGGCTTAACTTCTCTGTTCGGTATGGGAAGAGGTGAACACCCTTGGAAAAACCACCATAAGAATATGAGCCTTGCGGCAAATAATTTACATATTGGGAAGTTGTAAAGACGTTAACGAAGTCTTTTAATAAAAATCATTAAAAAAAATTAAAGCTTACGGGCAATTAGTACTACTCGGCTTTGCTGTTACCAACTTTACACCTATAGCCTATCAACGTCATAGTCTATGACGACCCTTAAAAGAATACTCATCTTGTGGAAGGTTTCACGCTTAGATGCTTTCAGCGTTTATCCTGGCCGGACGTAGCTACTCTGCACTGCACCTGGCGGCACAACAGATACACCAGCGGTCCGTACGACTCGGTCCTCTCGTACTAAAGTCATGTCCACGCAATATTCTAACGCCCATCACAGATAGGGACCGAACTGTCTTGCGACGTTCTGAACCCAGTTCACGTGCCACTTTAATCGGCGAACAGCCGAACCCTTGGGACCTTCTCCAGCCCCAGGATGTGATGAGCCGACATCGAGGTGCCAAACCTCCCCGCCGCTAGGGACGCTCGGGGGAGATCAGCCTGTTATCCCCGGAGTACCTTTTATCTGTTGAGCGACGGCCTTTCCATCCAGCACCGCCGGATCACTAACGCCGACTTTCGTCCCTGCTCGACCCATGGGTCTCGCAGTCAGGCGCCCTTATACGTTTGCGCTCGCGTTGCCCGATTGCCGACCGGGCCGAGGGCACCATGGCGCTCCTCCGTTACTCTTTGGGAGGAGACCGCCCCAGTCAAACTGCCCGATGAGCACGGTCCCGGTACGGGCTGCGTACCGGTGAGGGCCGACGATCATTCAGGGTGGTATTTCACCGTTGGCTCGCCGACGGCTGGCGCCGCCGGGTCGAAGCCTCCCACCTATCCTACACAGAACGAGCATCGGACCAGTGCCAACCTGCAGTAAAGGTTCACGGGGTCTTTCCGTCTAACCG
>DGDD01000037.1 GCA_002385265.1 Chitinophagaceae bacterium UBA3961 | reverse complement strand
CTTAACGTTTTTGTGAATTGTCAGGTTTTTAGAAAGCTCGTTTCCAAAATCAATAGACAAGCCTTCCTTGTTTCCGTTTTGTGCCATGTTTATTGATTTTTAGTTTCTTTAGGTAATAGCCCTAAACTGCCAACTGCATGTTGACTTACAAAGCCACAGTTATTGCAAACAATCGCTACAGTTGGAATAGCTTGCCCACCAAGTGCAAGAGAATTAAAGTCAGATTGCATAGTGTTTACAAAATAGCCGTCTGCTAAACTAAAAGCATTAGTTTGACACATTGGGCACCTTAGGTTAGGAGCTTTTTCACTAAGCCTCTTTACAATGTCTTGTTTTTGTTGTTCTGTCAACATGTTGAATTATTTAGTAAATGTTTGGTCTGTCGGTATGTCACATAACGGTTCTGGGCTTTGCGAAGTGGCGGATTTTTAGCGCAAACGTTCATTAGTATTCTAAAAGTTGAACCTAGCACTGAGCTGTCATAGAAGCACGTCACCGGCAATTTTGCAAAACCCATGTAACAAGTTGCCTTGCTGTCTATCTTGGTTTGTCTGTCCGCTATGTCGTTGTGTCCGTGCGGCTGGAAAGACATACTCATTTGCAAGCTTTGGCTTGTGAGCTTGCTTTTGCAGCTTGCAAATGTGTATGGCTTAGAAGGGTAGGTCGTCATTTTCTGTTTTAGGTTCTTCGTCAATTGTTTTGGGCTCATCACTTCTAACTTCTGGAGTTGTAATAATATCTTGAGAAGTTTTAATACCTTGCCAATCGTTAGCAACTTTTGTCCAGTCAATTTCTCTTTTCTCTTTACCTGTCCAAACGTCCCAAAAATTGGGGTCATTTGATTTAGGTCTGTGTTCCTTGTCTAAAAACTTCATTTCAACTAAAACAGGTATAGGAAATGCCCAGCCAACCAAAATTGCCTTTCTGGAAGGAAGAATAGGAAGTTCTTTCAAAAGTCCACTAAGACTGTCAGGAACCATTTTTTTCACTAAGTCTTGGTCTCTATCATTAACTATTCGATGAAGTAAAAAAGTGTTGCATTGTGATAGAACAGTTTGTGAAAGCTCAGATGGTCTTTGTGAAGATAGAACCATACTAAGTCCAAACTTCCTTCCTTCTCTAGAAATTCGTTCAAATGTCTCTAAACAGATGTTATTTGTATTGTTGTTAAACTCACGTAAAAATGTGTGTGCCTCTTCTAGAACTATAGTTGTAGGTAATTCTTGTTTATACAGTTTCCTGTATCGTTGAATTGCTTCAAATGTCAACCTTGATAGAACAGCAACAACAACATGGATAATATCTGATGGAATAAGAGATAGGTCAATAAGTGTTATTTGTCCATTCTCTGCTTTATTAGAGCCAATATATTTGTTTAACCAATCTACAAGTGTTATATCTTCTTTAGGTTGCACTACACCATTTAGTCTTTCATCAGAAAATAAAAATCTCATTCTCAATGAAAGCATTTGAACAAACTGCAAAATATTTCCTCCTTGATTTTCTGCAAGTTGTTCTAAATATGGAATTAAATCATTTAGGTCAAAATTTAGTGGCGTGTCTGGATTTATTTGGCTTATTTCATTTTCACTTACCTGAATTAAAGCTAGAACGTCTTCTATTCCATTTTTCATTGAATCAACATCTTTATGTGTAAACGCATTAAAGCCACTACTTGTAGGCGTTTTCCATTCCCTACTTGCTATTGTTCGCTTGAAATCAATATTTAATTTATTGTAAGCATCTAACAATGGTTGATTACTAGCGGGTATAAATTGTAAATAAAAATCTAAATCCTCCGAAATCTTTTGCAAAACATCAACCATTCCCCGAAACGGGCCAAAGGTAGATGTGTTAGGTAAATTTGATAAAAATGTTAGTAATGTATTCTTACTTGAATTCAAAAAACTATGTATTCGGATAATATTTGAATTACTTAACTGTTTACCTCTTTTTAAGTCTAGTAATGATTGAAGTAACAATGGTCTTTGAGCACCTGGAGCAGCTTGTGAAAAACTAATCCATTCTTGTGAGTTCCACATCCAAGATGGGATTTTTAACTGCTCAAACTCGGATTCAGTATCGTCAAGTTTTACTGTGAATTTTCGCACCTTCTTTGAACCTAAATCATTGAAAGTGTCAAAGTACTCACCATTTGGGTCAAGAATGATAAATCTTGAATTGAGTTGAGAATTAGTTTTTACTTTATCTGCTTCTGTTAAAGACCATCTAACAAGACCAGCAACTGAACAAGATTTACCACTTCCAGTATTACCAAGTATTGCTAAATGCCTTCCAAATAATTTGTCAGGATTTACTTTTATTGGAGCGTTGCTGGCAATTGGAGCTTTTCCAATCTCAACTTTCCCGTCGGGATTTTCAACTATTGCTGAAAGCTGTTTGTCAGTTGGAAGTATGACATTATCTCCTACTGAAGGAAAGTTATATACACCTCTTTCAATTTCATAATTTCCGCTCTTTTTCTTCTTGAGAACTCCCAAAGGCGTAATAGTCAT
>DGDD01000084.1 GCA_002385265.1 Chitinophagaceae bacterium UBA3961 | reverse complement strand
ATTCTTGCTTGCACAAGCGTTGCAGCAATTTGGATCACTCCCATTATCACAAACAACGCATTAAAACTGAAATAGTAAGCCACCATGCCGCCAATGGCAATGCCCAATCCGCCAATTAAATGTGTATGCCCATTGGCAAGACCCCATAAGAAAGTATCTTCTGTATCGTCCATATCACTTGCGAACAAGCTATCCCAAGTAGGTGTGCTAAAGGCTTCCGCAACACCAAGTCCAATTTGAACAAATAACAATTGTATGGGATGATGAACGAAAATATAAGCAAAGGTCAGAAGCGCATTTAGCGCATAACCTCCAATCATAAATTGAGCTTTGTAGGGCGATTCTCGAAGTGTTTTACCCACTACAATATAAAGAACCCCGGTAACAATGGAGTAAGCGGCCCATGCCCAGGTGAAATCTAGAAGATCGCCCCCAATTTTTTCCGTGTATACGGCAAACATAGGCCCTAAAAGGGCTTCTCCAAGGTTCCATAAACAGGAGGCCAATAAAAGAATTCTGGCCGATTTCGACAAACGATTCATGGTAGTAGGTTTAGGTGCAATTCTTTGACTTGAAATATTGTCAAAAGTTTGCTGCTTCACCCTAATTTTTTGTCACTAACAAACAACTGGTTGGAACTCAAAGAAAGAGCCCCCGGAATCCGGGGGCTCTTTAACAAAAGAAGAAGATTTTATTGAACAGGTTCAATAGATAGTTTAGAATACTTTTCTTTGGTGTTGATCTCAGAAATCATGATGGAACCTTCTTTGCCCGGTAAAACCGTCAACCGCGAATCCCCATTTTTCCGAGGAATTTTTCTTGTAACCTTGCCTTCTTTTAAATTGTATAAATAGCAATTATCAGCATCTGAAATTACAAGATAACTTGTTTTTGAAGTAGGATTGTATACATTAAACAACATATAGGCCGAACCGGTAATGGTTGATGCGGTGAATTTCGAATACACAAACTTCCTAGCATCAATGTTGGCAACATTTTCAAGAACTCCTTTTTGATTCAACTTTAAAATTGTCACCTGATCTGAAGACAACTGAACGTAATTTAAAAAGGGAACAATATATGGAGCAATCACAGCCAACGGAATTGCCGCTACAATAAGTCCGGGTTTAAACTTCTTTCTAATCAAAACACCGGCAAAATACCTGTTTCCTTCAAAGTCAGACATTGACTGCTGAATTGATATATATTTATTGGCCTTGATCAACTTTCCATCTTCCGAAATCTCAGGGTTCTGGCCTTGGCTCCAATAAGAAAACACAGGCTTTGTTTCAGATTTAGAAGACCCGGAAAAGTTAATCACAAACGCTCCCTTGTAATATTTCTTCAATTCTCTTCCAGGGCTCATCATTCGATCGCTTCCTTTGTGTATTGTACCAGACAATACAGCATTTCCTGAAGACTTGTCTATTTGAAAATTAAGAACATTAAAAAAACTTCCTTCTTTGTCCTTAAGTTCATATTTATCCAAATTCTTCCCATCATTAGAATTATAAGTGTGTACCTCATAATTCCCTTTGGTGCCTTTTTTCGACAAAGGACCTTTATAGCCTAAAACATAAAAATATTTACTGCCCGCGACGATTCCATAAGAATCAAAACCTTTAGGCGGTTGCTTTGTCCATACTCTCTCTCCTTTGGGGTTGTATGCAATGAAATTTTGTCTGTCTTTCTCAAGCGTAAGCACCAAAAATCCCATCTGTGGTAGATTCGTGATCTGCATAGTGGGCACATTAATATTCATGTAGTTACCATATTTAGAGTACACCCATTTGCGTTCCACTGTAATTTTTGAAGACTCGGTTTTGATGATCTTCCCCTCTAGATTAATAAACTGAACGAAGGCGCTGTCTTGAATATTATCCAATTCTTTTTGCGTAATCTTTTTGCTTTTGGTATCCGTTTTTGATTTGTCTGTTTCTTTTCGATACAGCATCACTATTACATCTTGTTCGAATGAAACGCCACTCAATACAAGTGGATTCTCTCTAAAGTTTACTACTCCAATATCATTTAAGTTTTCGTCCATAATTGATATGCGATAACTAAAGGAGTCTTTACTTACAGTCTCTAGCTTTGTAAAAGATAAATATCCAATCAAAATATTGTCTTGAATAATGGGCCTAAAGTCGCTTGATATTTCACCGGCAACTTCTCTGAAAACCTTTGATTGAGCAGAAACAAAATTGATTGTAAGAATAGATAAAAGAATTCCGAGTAAGAGTCTAATTTTCATGTAATTGATTAAGTTAATTTGCAAATTGATCAGCGAACTCGCCGTACATACTATTTGGGTAGTTTTTTAAATACTCCTTAGAATATTTGGGTCTTAGGGTTTTATCAGTAAAATCGGCATTCACTAGGTTGTTGAACAATTCCTTAAATGCTTTTTCATCTGAATTCAGAGCGCTCCAAAAAGGAAGCTTCTGCATGCCAAGATATTCTGCTTTAATATCATCTGTGGGCATTTGCTCCAAAGCTGTTTGTAGTTCAAAATAATTCTTTGAAACAAGTTCTTTTTGCACCACATTGATAGAATTGAAACGCATTAGGTTTTTATCAGAGTAATACAAACCAATAATGGCGTTGTGAAACATAAAGTCATACCAAGAATCAGCCACATTCTGATCTTTTGCCAGCATTATTCGATACATGCATGCTGTAAGATTTTGATTGTTAAACAAATTCCATAAGATGATCTTGTTTGCCTTATTCTTTATACTTTTTGGAATCGGTGTGAATGTGAGCGTAGGGCTCGTTTGCGACTTTGTTTTTTCATATCTCTGAACACAATCAGGATGCGTTTTCAGTGAGTCCTGAAGTTTTGTAGTATCCTTAAAATTGTAATTTCTTGACGAAAGTCCGCGGGTTCTTTTTGTTGTCCACGCATCCTCAAATTTGATTCCGTAAGACTTAAAATACTCGCCTACAGGCTGCTTTAAAGGTGTTTGATAGTGAAGATCCGAACTATCGAGTTTCAAGAAATAACGAGCATCAAAGCTAATTTTAGCTTTCTTTAGTAGAACAACAGCCATTGAATCGGCTTCTGATTCTTTATAACGGTTGTGGCGACTTCTTGAAAAAGTATATCCTTCCAATATTTTTTTCAAGCGTGTCAATCGCTCGTATTTAGAATCCAGTACAGCGTTTAATGAATTCTTATATTCATCCGAAGTCAATAACTCTGCTCGATCCTTCATTGCATTCTCAGAGTGTTCCAAAATATTATGAGAAAGCTCATGTGCTAAAATTAGCGCCAGTTCCTCTCTAGAATCAGCAAACTCAATTAGCCCCAAGTTCACGGCAATGATGTTTCCACCAATTGCATAAGCGTTCACAACACTGCTTCTATCTAACAATAAATTGTATTGTGGTGTTACTTTACCGTTATTGGCTTTTATCAAATCATTCAATATTGCAGAAATATACCCATAGATCTCTTTCTCGTAAACATAATCATTGTCATCAATTGAAGACACAACAAAGTCCTTCCTAGAATCCCACATTTCTTGATACTTCTTTTGGGTTTCTTTCTTATCGAACATTTTCGGGCATGTCCAGTTCTTTTTTAAAGAATCTCGTTTGACTGCATAAGAAGTTTTTGATAGATCCTGGAAAGTATAAATTGGGTCAATGGATCTTTGTTCAAATACAATAAAAGAGCTGAATGCAACTAAGATCAATATAATTGTAGCCCGGTGTTTCCACTGATTTCTATCGGTCATAACGGAAGGTTGTGTTTCAAATATAAAATAAATCGTTCATAACTAAAAGCATAAGGCAATTTCTTTCACAGATAAACCATTACATGTTAATGAGTTAAATGACTTATAGGTTCGTTTACACGCTTATGTTCTAAAACAACACACTTAAGCAATAGAAATTCTGAACTCCTTCTCTAAGTTTTTAAAAAAACTATTAAGTAAGCCCTGCGTAAAGCAATGCTATTCTTCCTTAATTTAGATAGACATGAAAGCTTACTATATGCGATTCTATTTCGGCATCCTCGTTTTATTATTTTCTACGAATGCTGCTTTGAGCCAACCCATTACGCTCGTCAAAAACAAACAAAGCAATTATCATATTAGCTTGCCTTCAGAAGCAGATAGTTTCCTAAACAAATCGGCACTTTCTTTTCAGCAGCTCGTTCATAAAATGACCGGGGCGAGAATTCCAATTTGGAGCAATGCAGCTACAGATGGACGTTCTGTTGAATTTCGCATCAACAAAAACAGATCAGGATACGCAGGCACTATTGAGAATGGAAACTTCATTATTGAAGCCTCCAACTCTTACAAATGCTGGGAAGCCGTATTTGCAATCTTTGAAAAATTGGGATGCCGCTATTTGAGTCCATCAGTAACCTTTACGCCTACCCTAACGGATTTAGTGATAGCCACAGACTATGCATTTGATCCCTTGGTGAAAACCAGAACGGTTCACGCCAAACTTTTCTATGAGAACCCGGAATTCGCTGCCAAACGACGTGTTACCACTTCCGGTTTTCCCGGCTTTGTACCGGAAGCATTTGTACATACCTTTCATAAGTTTGTACCCGAAAGAAACTACTATAGTGCCCATCCGGAATACTATGCCTTAGTAAAAAACAAACGATTACCTACGCAACTCTGCTTGAGTAACGATACGGTTTACAGAATGATCAAAGACTCTGTAGCCGCCTATTTCAATCGCTACCCCAACGCAGCGGTGATCTCTGTAAGTCAAGACGACAACACTCAATACTGCGAATGTGATCGCTGTGCCGGTTTCGATAAACAAGAAGGAACCCCTGCAGCTTCGATGATTCGTTTGGTAAATAAAATTGCACGCGATTTCCCGGCAAAAACCATCTCTACACTCGCCTACCAATACACCCGAAAAGCTCCTAAAACCTTGCGCCCCGAACACAACGTGTTGGTAACTCTTTGTAGCATTGAATGTGATAGAAGTGCTCCCATTGCTGTGAAATCGAAAGATTTTGAAACAGATTTGATTGAATGGGGCCGACTGGGAGCAACCCTTCAAATTTGGGATTACACAACACAATTCACGAACTTTTTAGCTCCTTTTCCTAACCTTGAAACCATTCAACCGAATATTCAATTGTTTGTAAGAAATGGCGCAAACTGGATTTTTGAACAGCATAGTCATAACACCAGTGAGCTTTATGAACTGCGCTGCTATTTAATGTCTGCCTTGCTCTGGGATCCCTATGCCTCTTACGATAAACTCATTACTGAGTTTTGCCAGCTCTATTATGGCAAAGGTTCAGCTGCTGTGTTAACCTATGTAAAGGGCTTGGAGAAATCAATTAAAGAGTATCCCAAGTTCTTTCTGTTTTTATACGGCGATCCGGCTCAAGGTTTCGATACTTGGCTATCAGGGCAAAAACTATTGCAATATCAACAGGCATTTGATCAGTCGGAAAAAGCCCTAAAAGGTCAACCACAGTTGTTGGAGCGATTGAACAAAGCTCGAATTGGTTTAGATTATGCAACATTGGAATATTTCAGAACCAATCGTGCTCCTTTTGAATTAAACAATCGCACAGTTTTGAATGCTGTTTACAATCGATTCAAGGCTGCCACACTTAAGGGTAATATTCCTATTGTAAACGAAATGGGATTAACATTAGACACCTATTTAAAATCTTATCAGCAGTTCATGACCAACGCGGGCAAAAAGAACCTAGCAAGAGGTGCTGCTGTTAGTTTGGTAAACAAGCCTGTTAAGTACGCGAAAGAAGACCCTCAAACCCTTACAGATGGGGCTTTTGGTGGATGGAGCTTCTTTGCAAACTGGCTAGGGTTCTTAAATGAAATGAAAGCAACCGTTGATCTGAAAGAAACAAAACAATTTCGTTCTATCGGCATAAACTTTTTGCAAGTAACCAATCATGTGGTCTTCTTTCCAGTGCGTGTAAAATTTGAGATATCGGAAGATGGGATCAACTATACCACCATAAGCACCGTTGAGAATCCATTTCCATTACAAAAAACCAGCAAAGTAAACGACATCTATCAATTTCATACTCCCGAAATACCGATGAAAGCCCGGTACATTCGAGTTACAGGTGAAAACATGAACACACCGCCTTACTGGCATCACGCCGCCGGAAACTGCGCATGGATTTTTGCGGATGAAATAGTTGTTTCAGAGTAAGCACTGCACAGTTAGCAGAAGAAATTACACAGTTACCGATTTCTTCTTTTCGGCTATTCAAAAGGGTAGTATATCGCAGTTAATTAAACAGCGATATATGAAACTCTTATCCACGATCTCGGCCTTAGGATTAATAATTCTAGTTGGCGCAAGTGTATCTTTTTCGTCTTGTACGAAATCGAATGCTGCATCGGTTACAACACCAAAAACAGACACAGTACCTGATCCCGTTACACTTTTAACAAGTGCCACTTGGAAAATACAGGAACTTCGGTGGTTTCAAGTAAACACTTCGGGAGGTGGGATTGAATACTACTACATGCGTGACATCACTTCTGACATTGGTCAGGCAAGCACCATCCGTATGAAATTCAATAGAGATGGAACAGGTTCGTATGCCTTAGGTAGTAGTTTGACGGGTTCTGTTACCTGGCAGTTTACCAATACAGAAAAATCAAAATTAACATGGACCATAGCTTACAATATTGGCGGAACTCAAACTATCAATTGGGAAAACATCGATTTAACCGAAACTCGTTTGAGATACGCTGAGTATTTTGTCACAAACTCAGGAATAAGCTCTTTGGCATCAGGTACCTGTATTCACTAAGATATGACAACAGATATAAAAGAGAAAGCGCCCTGTGAGGCGCTTTCTTTATATAACCAATGTCAGAAAACTTATTGAGCAGATAGGCCAATAAAATTCTGAACCTTCAAACTTCCAAGATTTTTCTTTTCTATTGCCATTTTAAAATAAGGCGCTTTGTTCGGACCCCAAACAACAGAGGAATTGCGAACTAGAATACTTCCGGCAGTATCAAAATAGAAACCGGCAGTGGTTCCTTTTACAAAACCTTCTACATTCGCAGGCCTGCGATCGTAAACCCCACCAACTATGGAAGTCGTTTTATTAATGTACACATCCACCTGATCAAAACTGATATTGTCGATCTTGTCCTTCGATTCCGCACTTACATACACTCCATTTTCACTATAACACTTGATGTTTGAAAAGCTGATGTTTCTTACATATCCAACTTTACCTTCTGTGGCGCCTTTTGGAAAACGCCAATTCGCGTCTTTATGGTTGATCTTAGCTCTTCTATACGCGGTAATATAAATGGGTTCTGCCTTTCCCCACCACACATCACTAAACATATGACCCTCTATGATCATGTTTGAGAAAACCACATCCGAAACCACGCCTTCATCTCTGTGCTGAATTCCAACTCCTCTATTACTCTTCTTTATGATACAGTTATTAAAAAGCACCTGACGAATCGTATCCATGTTTTCCGATCCAATTTTAATGGCACAGCTTCTCGAAGTCATCGTACAATTGGTTACTACAATGTTTTCACAAACACCATAGTCTTCGTATTCTCTTCTGTTTTTTAAACAAATACAATCGTCGCCGCTTTCAATATAACAATCGCTGATGCGCACGTTCTTACTGTGATCAACATCTATTCCATCGCTGTTTCTCACCTTCAAGCTATTGATCAAACTAATACCACTGATCACAACATCATTGCAGCCCACTAAATGGATGGTCCAATAAGCGGAATTTCCAATATGTGCATCATGAATTCTGATGTTCTTGCCATCAATCAAGGTCATCACATGTGGTCTTGGATCCAATACATTGAAGGGCTTTAACTCATAACTATCGTCCAATTCTTTACCCATGAACTTTATGCCATTACCATCAATGGTTCCCGTGCCACTGATACTAAAATTTTCAAAGTGCTCGCCCCAAATCCAAAGTGTTCCTTCTCCCGGATTGGTTCTAAATGCACTCATCTTGTAAATACTTTCATCCGGATTCGCTAAAAGTACTGATCCTGGCTCCAAATGCATTTCAACGTTTGACTTAATTTGAATGGGACCCGATAGAAAAGTCGTAGCGGCATCAAATATCAACTTCCCTCCACCCGAACTACTGCAAGCATCAATCGCTTTTTGAATTGCTTTCGCATCATCGGTTTTGCCGTCGCCTACTGCACCAAACTCTTTTACTCTAAATTGCCGTACAGTTTGGGCACTCCCCATTACAAAGGCTAAAACCATAATGACCCCTACTAAAGCTCTCTTGGTATTCATACAATGTTCTTTATAAATTAGATCTGTTTTCTTTTTTTGAACCCCATGAAGTTGGAGTATCCGACAAGCGAATACTAAGCTCTCCACCATTTTGAATCATAGTGTAGGTAATAAAATTCTTATTATAAGCCTCACCATTCCATAATACCGATTCTATGTATTTCTTGCTCTTTGAATTTTGGTCAACCAATACCTTAAACTGCTTTCCATTTTTAAGGCGAATGACTACTTTATTAAATTGCGGCACAAACAATTGATAATGCCCCGATACCGGATTCACCGGATAAAAGCCTAAGGCCGCAAACACATACCAAGCACTCATTTGACCGGCATCGTCGTTACCGCTCAATCCTCCGGCGCCATCCGTATATTCTTCTGATCGGATCTTTCGAATCAAATCTTGTGTTTTCCATGGGGAAGATGTGAAATTATACAAGAATGGAATTTGGTGGCCAGGTTCATTTCCGTGCCAATATTCACCCTTTGCAAAAAGCGTATCCAACTTCTTCTCAAACACATCAGCACCACCCATTACTTGTTGCAAACCCTGAATATCATGTGGAACATAGAAACTGTATTGACGGGAAGTACCTTCGGTTATGTAAAAAGTACGAGTATCTGGTTGGAAAGGATAAAGAAAGGAACCGGTCGAGTACCGCGCATTCATCAATCCAACAGTAGTATCAAATACCTTCTGATAATTTTTAGATCGAAACAATAGCGTATTTGCTTCCTTCTTTTTAAGTGTAGCTGCCACTACCGATGCTGCATAATCATCATAAGCATATTCCAAGGTTCTGCTCACTTGCTCTTTCTTATGAAAAGCATCGGGCACACTGTCTTCAATGGGAATATAGCCGTATTTTAAATAAGACGTCAGCGCTCTTCTTCCCATACCATTTCTATACACTGAAAAATCGCCCGGGGTTTCAAATGCATTCTTTCGAATCAAGGACCATGCTTTTTGATAATCGAATCCTTTTATGCCTTTTGCAATTGCAGATGCCAAAACCGACACTGAATGATCACCAATCATGGCCGCAGTATAACTGTTCCAACAGGGGAAAATAGGCAACCATCCACCTTGTTCTCCTTTAAGTACCAACGAAGCATTGAAAGCCCCCGCCAATGAAGGATTCAAAATTTCAACCAAAGGCAGCTGTGCTCGGTAAATATCCCACATCGAAAAATCATCGTAGTAAGCTTGTTTACCTTGTTTGATTTTTCTACTCCCGGCAGAGAAAGCGGGATAAATACCATTTACATCCGAAAACAAGCGTGGATGCTGCATGGAATGATACAGTGCTGTATAAAAAATTGTTTTGTCTTTCTTGCTTTCCGATTCAACATGTAGTTGAGACAATGCTGAATTCCATACATCCTTTGCCTCTTGTTGTACTTGTTCAAATGATTTTGCTCCAATTTCAGTCGCTAAATTCTTCCTCGCATTCTCATCCGAACTAAAAGAGGTGCCGATCTGCAACAGCACTTGTTCTCCTTTCTTAAAAGCACCGCTGATAACAGCTACCTTCAATTGATCACTGCCTTCTATCAATCTAGTTCGCATGTTCTTTGTACTCGTCTTAATATAATGCCATCCGGAAAATCCGGCTTTTTGACCCCACCCCTGATAGATGCGATGAACAGGATTTGAAACTACCACGCCTTGGTTCAGATATATTTTCGATTCTTTCTGATCAGAGTTGGGTCGAATCAATACATGCAAGCTATCATCGCGCAACATGGTAATACGGATATAGCCTGCGCGCAAAGTAGCCGTCATCTCTACTAAGAATCCGGCTTCCGGCAAACGAACACTATAATAATAAGGCGTCGTTGTTTCATTTTCATGACGAAATGAAATGGCTGTTTCGGAAGAATGGAAGGTTCCTGAGATGGGAACAATGGTCATGCTACCATAATCTTGGGTACAGGAACCACTGATCCAATGACTTGCTCTAAATCCGGTTAATGCAGTATCCTTATAATAGTATGGAGCTACACATTTGTTTTCTGTAAGTCTTGTTTCCGGTGTCCATTGAGTCATTGCAAAGGGCAAGGTTACTACAGGAATAGTATTGGCATTGCGCTCTGATCCAACATCACTGTGCTTTAATGCAGATACGGTAGTAGAAGCAGCAGTGCCACTTAGGGGTTGCACATAGTCAACTGGCGATTGACCGGCAACCACAGCAGGCAAAAGCAACAAAAGAAAAATATGGTAGCGCTTTTTCATTCTTTATTTTCTTTTCACATTTCGATACACGCGTTCTGTATTCGGCACATTTATGTCTTCGAAGTTCAAATAATTCACGTCATCGTACACCACGGCTATTCTCGGCTCTTTGTTCTTTTGAAACAAGCGAAGATTTTTGATACTCAGCCCGTCTACATGTCTGAAGTAAAATCCCCAACACGGTAATTCACCAAACATGGAGAATTCCGGATAGGCTGTAACAGCTTCGGTGATGAGATGCAGAGAGTCGATTGGGAAATAAGGAATTGACGCATCATTTCTTCCTTCATAACTCAACTCAATATTCTCGAGTTTAATGTTTTTAACAGGATGCTCCGGTAAACCGGAAATAGATGCGGGAAAAACATGGTGCAAATATTCGATGGAGGCCGTATCGTCGGGAGCTTTATTCCAAGGGGAAATGCTGAGTTGATCTCCCGGCTTGATACCCGGAGGATACTTCAACAAAGGACCTTCTAACTCATATCCCTTATCCGGCTTTCCTGCAGGAATTTGTACAGATACATTACGAATGGTAATGTCTTGCACGGTGCTGAATCGCTCGTCTTTATTACGTTTACCAAGTTTTACAAAAATCCCATTGCCTGTATTTCTGGCGCGAACACCCTCAATCGTAATGTTTTTTAAGAACGCTCCATCTACCGCTTCTAATGCAATGGCACTTCTATAGGTATCATAAATAATAAGGCCTTTTACATAAATGTTTTTAAATCCACCTCTTGAACCCGTCCCAATTTTAAATGCATTGGCACTGCTTCTCAAACTACAATTCAAAACCTTCACATTAACCACACTATCCAATTCCGCTGATTCCGATTTCAAACAAATGGCATCATCCGAACTATTAATAGTACAATTTTCAATCAACACATTTTTCGAATCTACGATATCCAATCCATCGTTGTTCCAATAAGAAGTGCTGTTTACCTTGATCCCTTTAATGTTCACTTGATCACATCTTTCATACGATTGTATCCATGTACAGCCATTTTGAATTGAAACAGTACTAATGTTGATCTTTTTTGATTTAAAGAAATGAATGATTTTGGGGCGATTGCTTTCAGTAGGTCTTTTCTTTGGCCAGTCTCTATCTGTAAGTCTTCCACTTTTCAATTCATCAAACAAAGATTGCAGCACTTGCTTTGCATTTCCATCAATGATGCCGGTTCCTTTTATAGCAATATTAGAAACCTCGATGGCATTGATCATTGCGTCACAAGGACTTTGGCCATAATCCAATCTATTGGGGGAGCCCATTAACACAGACCCGGGCAGTAACTCAAGTATAATATTGGATCGAAGAAAAATTGATCCTGTTACAAAAACTCCTTTCGGTATTTGTACCGTTCCGCCTCCTTTAGAGGCAATTTGATCAATGGCTTTTTGAATTCCAGCCGTGTTCAAAGTTTTGCCATCGCCTATGGCTCCAAATTGTACAATGGAAACTTGTTTCAACTGCGCGGTAGTGCTGGCCGAAACAACTAGAAAAAATATGACCGTTAATAACCTCATTCTGCTATAATAATAAATCCCCCATTCGCAGCTGTTTCAATTCTTACTTTATTATCTGAACCCACCACTGTGTTTTCCTTCTTTAGAAAATCCCTGCTGTCATCAGAAATCAACGTTAGCTTCTTATTTTTCCATTTAGAAAGATCCAGTTCAAAGGTCTTCTTATGATTTTCACCATTGATACCTGCGATATACCATTTATTATTGCCATTGCGAGCAATCACCACATCTTTTCCGGGAAAGCCTTGAAGAAACTCCAGGTCATTCCAAGTGTTGGGTAAATTCTTCAAGAATTCTTTCACGAAGGCCGGCATATGATCCATTCCCTCTTTATTTTCTGCATAATGCTGAATACCTGAAACAAAAAGCACCGAAAGCGCCAACTCGAAGGCAGTGGTGGTTCTTCTGGTTGAACCGGAATGAGTAAGCTTATAAAGGTTCATGGGCGTAAAGTCCATGGGATCAAACACGTTTCTTGTAAAGGGCAACACAGCACAGTGAGAAGCTTGTAAGTCCGCATCACTCTGATTAAAAGTGACCATTTCCATTCCGTACACAGCCTCAGTTGTAACGAGATGAGGGTAGGTAGCTGCCCAACCTCTAGGCAAAGTAGCGCCATGAAAGTTTACCATCAGTTGGTACTTTGCAGCAGATTCTAAAATATCAATGTAGTATTCAATCATGGATTGACCATCGCCACCAAAAAAATCTATCTTAACTCCTTTTACTCCCATATCATGAATGCGACTGAACTCTTTTTCTCTCGATTCCTTTTTTAAAAGCATCCCTTTTGGATGATAACCCACCGTATTCCAATTGCCTGCAGAATTGTACCAAAGCAAGATTCCAACATTCTTTTTCTTTCCATAATTCACCAATTCTTGAATTCTATTGTATCCAATCTTGGTATCCCAGTTTACATCGATGAGGCAGTAATTCCAATTCATTTCTGCGGCGAAATCGATGTATTTCTTCTGTTCCTCATAGGTAATGTTATCGTCTTTAGAATTGATCCAACTCCAGGAAGCTTTTCCGGGTTTTACAAAGCTGTAGTCATTTGCGTCGGCAGACGGGGAGAGATCTGTTCCAAGGGTAGATTCAACAATTGTTTTCAACGATCCAAAAGCCATCACTCTAAGAGGCGTTTTTTCGCCGGCCTGAAGTTTAGGCAACAGTCCTTTTCCGGTAAACACTTCTCTCTTATCCGGAAATTCAACAGCATACTTAGTAGAACCGGAGTCGTTTACCAATCGAGTGCCACAATAATTTTTTGTAAGGGCGGCTTCTGTAATTAAAGCCCAGTTTTCACCAACTTTAAACAGCGCCGGATACACCCAACCAACATTAGGAATAAAATTAGTATCTGCCTTTATAGGAGTGGGAGTACCTACGGGCACTCCTTGCAAATAGTGAGCTTCATAAGATGGGTTGGATTGTTCCCAGCCCGATTTAGCGGCTGTCATTGGCTGAATCCAAGTAAGTGATTGCTTGGGGAATTGAAAGGAGCTGTATTCTTTCAGAACGGTGATTGGCCCTTCGTCTCCTATAGATCGTTGATATTGATAAGCCAATCCGTCATTGGAAAGATGAAACAAGAGCCTTACCGACTTTGAGTTCTTATTTATGATATCGAAGGTGTAAGTCAGGAAAATTACATTGGTATTCTTTTTCTTACCTGTTTTAAAGCTCCCAATTCTGGCAGATGAGGAGGTAGACACTAATTTGATTGACGCTAGCTGATCGGCAAAATCTTCGTTTTCGAAAACAATACCCAATCTGGAAAACTCAATCAGTTCCTGATCTCCCTTTGTAACTTCATAAAAAAGCTGCCCTCCTCTAATTTCTAAATCAACCTGAACAGATCTATCTTGACTTGATATTATAGTTTGAGCACTTGAATTCCAAAAAGAAAGAGTAACTAAGAACAGGCAACTAAGTATTCGAACGGTAGTTTTTGAGATGGTCATCGCAATCGGGTTTAAGTTGGCTTCAGATCATTTTACTAGGCATAGAACGCATAAGTGTCTTGTGTACACTTATTTGAACCTAGTTTAGCAGTTTTTTAAGTTGTCACTATAAGCAGCATTTTTCCGTTTTGGGTTGCCTTTAAGCATACCAGATTCGTTCAACTGCTACAGAATTTCGAATTTATCACATTTTGAACTTGATTTGTGAGGATCAATTTTAATAATTTAAGAAATCGATTTCGTTATTTGTAGCGATACATGCTAAATTTGCCGTGGAGAGGCTGCTATGAAACGCATCAACTTAAAAGAACTCGCGAACTTGCTGAATTTGTCAACTTCCTCGGTGTCAAAAGCGCTGCGTGATAGTCATGAAATTAGCGAAGAGACCAAGAAAAAAGTACGCGAGTTTGCGGTAAAGCACAACTACTCTCCCAACCCATACGCCACCAGTCTTCGGAAAAAGAAAAGCAAAACCATTGCGGTTATTCTCCCGGAGGTAGCCGACAACTATTTTTCACTGGCCATTAATGGAATTCAAAAAGTAGCTGAAGCGAGAGGCTATCATTTACTCATTTATTTATCGCACGAGAAATATTCAATTGAGAAAGCGGTATTGGAAGAGTGTTCGAATGGCCGTGTAGACGGGGTTCTGATCTCTATTTCCAGCGAAACCACCGACCACAGCCACCTTCAGAAACTGGTAAATGAAAACATACCTTTAGTATTTTTCGACCGAGCACCGGAGGACTTCAATGCTTCTAAAGTAATTACAAACGACTACGATTGTGGTTATTTTACTGCCATGCATTTGATAGAAGACGGATGCACCAATCCGGTGTTTCTTTCAATGTCGAGCGCCCTGCCCATATGTCACCGCAGAGCCGAAGGCTTCAAAGCTGCGGTATTGGCAACGGGAATTGCTAGCGACCCCAATAAGCTGGTTCACTATTGCGATGGAACAGAAGAAGAAAGCATGAAGAAAATTCAGGAGCTTTTTGAAAGTAAAAACAGGCCTGATGGCGTTGTGGCTTCCGTAGAGCGATTGGCCATTCAAACTTATATGGTAGCGCAAGAATCGGAGATTAACATACCAAAAGAAGTGAAAGTAATTGCTTTTTCTACCCTGGAAACCGCTCCTATTCTCAATCCGCCACTTTCTACCATTACACAACCCGCTTACGACACCGGTACCAAAGCAGCCGAGTTACTGTTTCAAAGAATCGAGAAGCCGCTTCAATACACCCAACCGGAATGTGTGGTACTGCCGTCAATTTTTATGGAACGCAAGTCTTGCATTCCTAAAAGTCATTTTTCATAAGCTAATAAATGTACACTCTACATTTATTATCAGTTGAATCAAGAAAGGTGTTTTCTAAGCCGCTCAGTAACGGAACAAATTGAAACGCAATTCTAAATGCCCATGGCCTAACGCCTATTTTAGAAATCCCTTTTCGCAGGTCCATTTATTTTCAGTTAATTGCGGCCCCAAACCTTAAAACTATGAGCTCCATTTCAGAAAAATTGAAACAACGTTGTGATGGCACTTGTGAACTCTGTTCCTCAGAACCTGCTAGTATTGAATATGTTGTGAGTCCTAAAGACAATTCTTCCATTGAAAACGAAGTAGCCCTCTGTGCCACTTGTGCAGGGGAAATCGAATCAAAAAACAATCCGGGTCATTGGCAATGTTTGGCAGGAAGTATTTGGAACACAGAACCAAGCGTTCAAGCATTAACCTATCGCATTTTATACGGGTACCGCGACCAAGAGTGGGCCTCCGATATCATGAGTTCAGTAGAATTGCCTGAAAACGTTGTGAACTGGGCGCTCACCGCTTTTGAAGTAAAAGAAATTCACCGCGATGCCAACGGTACTCCTTTGGAAAATGGCGATACAGTGGTACTTACCCAGGTATTAAATGTAAAAGGAGCCAACTTCATGGCGCCCAAAGGAACCATCGTTCGTAAAATTCGCCTAGTGCCAGACAATACCGAGCAAATTGAAGGAAAAGTAAACGATGCTACGATCGTGATTTTGACGAAGTATGTGAGGAAGAACTAAAAGACTTGATCAGCATTTGCTGATATAAAAAAGAGACTTCAAAACGAAGTCTCTTTTTTTGCGAGAACATCATTATCCTACCAACTCTTCTACTTCACTCATTTTCTCTTTGAGTTGCTTAACAGTCATATTGTACACAACGCTGTTTCTATTCGCTACGCGTTGAACCAAATGCACATGCGCAATGAATTCTTGCACAATCTGGATCTTATCACTTGGTGTTACTACTAGTAACTGAAGATGCAACTGTTTACAGAGCTCCATTAAGTATGTGGCTTTTTCTTCGTCCTGATTACTGAAACTTTCATCCACAGCTACAAATCGTAAGCTTCTACTATTCTTGCCTTCCTTAGTAATTCCGAACTGGTACGCAATGGCACTACACAAAATAGTATAGGTCAATTGCGCTTTTTCTCCTCCGGATAACTGCCCCATTTGGCGGTAGGTCTTTTTCAATTCGTCAGTATTTCTATACTTCTCATCCGCCCAAAACTCAAACCAATTTCTTACATCCAGCACTTTGTTTCTGTACGATTCGTTCTCTTCTAGTTCATTGATTACTGGCTGAATTTTCTCTGTAAAATGCTGCGCTTTCTCTTCAAAACTGCTCTGCTGCCAATTCGCTGCTTGCGGCAACGCCTCTAACAATTGTGTTTTGAATTTCCGAATTTCAGTGCCTGCCGGTACAGGTTGCTTTCTAAGTTGAACATAGGTATCCGGCATTCGGTTAAAATTAATACCCGCCAACGATTGATTCAGCTTAATAATACTATTGTGAATCTCTCGCTCCCACTTCTCTAACTCTTCGTTCAATCCACCAATTTTATATGTGATGGTTACATTGATATAATTTTCGAAGTCCTTCTTGTATTTAGGAAGATTTTCTGTTTGTAATTTGTTCATCCATTCAATGTACTCGTTCGCATATTTCACTTCTTCCGGCAAATTGACCACATCGCCGTTCCAATCGGGATACTTCCTCGCTAATTCAGCAGATGGATTTTTGATTCGATACAAAGCTCTGGTCAATGTCTTTTCTGATTCACCTAGTACTAACCGCAATTTTTCAAATCGTTGCTGCTGTTGTTGATCAAAATTCGCATGCACCGTATCTAAATTTGCTAAACTGATGTTATCAAAATCAGCCGCATATTTTGATTGAAATACCAATAATGCATCTTTGTCCTTCTCAGTAAGTGTTGACAAAATAGCCGACAATCCCTTCAACCTTTCCTTGAACCCTACCAATTGACTTTCAGTTACCGCAATATCGCCCACAATTTTATTGATCGTCTCTTGTAACTCTTCCTTAGCTGCCGCTTTTTGATCAAGCTCTTTCTTCAGTTGGGCCAAGGCCTTGCTTTCCTTGGTCAGGTTCTTTACTTGATCTTCTATTTTTCGAATCTTTTGCTGTAACCCTCCCACATCAATTCCATCAAACCCCGGATACTCCTTGATCCGCTGATTGGCATAGAACTGCTCTTGAAGTCGCTTCGATTTATTGGTACAGCGCGTCAACACCTCTTTCGTTTGTTCAATTTGATCAGAGAGTTTATCTCGCTTTTTGAACAAAGCTTGCTTCTTACGTTCATTATCCCAACCCATCACATACCTGCTCGCATCATTGGTGTCGGGCCGATCATCTTTTTCATGGCGTCTACCACTCTTAGTCAACCCGTGCAACGTAATCGCTTTCTCGAATCGATCTAGAGTCTTCTCATCATCCAAACACATGTAGTTGAATTGATGAATGATCTGCTGTTCTAACCAATCCGTCAATTTATGATCCGGATGAAACTCGATTTTTTCATGAACAGTTCCTTTTTCAGGATGTTGAAATACCACTTTCTCAATTACATGTTCGTAAACCAATCGAGCGCGAATATTCTCTTTATTAAGGTATTTGTTTACTTTCTTATAAAACTTATCGGGCACCAAGAGACGCATCGCAAAGTTACGCAAGAGCCTTTCCATAGCCGGCTGCCAATGAATTTCACTCGATTTTACCTGCATCAATTCACCTGCAAAAGGCAAATCGCTTGTTTCAATATCCAAGCCCTCACAAATCTTCTTACGAACTTCAATTAGATAAGAAGGTATATTGTTTCGGGTAGATATAAGATTATTCAGCTCAGATTCAATAGATGCTTTTTCAGCCAGGTTTTGATCCATCAGCCTCTTTGCGTCATACAGGTCGTCTTCATTCAATCGTTGTTCGCGCTCAAGCGTGTGAGACACTTTATCATTCTCTTTTCGCAGTCGTTGGAAACTTGACTCGTCATCGGGCTGAACATCGCTTAAATGAAGTGTTCTACACCAAGCAGTAAACTCAGCTAACTGCGCGGCTGCTTGTTCTCTTTTCTCAACCAATTCTTTCTGTTCCTTTTCCAACTGCTGCATTCGTTGCCCCGCCTTATTCTGTTCAACCTGGTTCAGTAGGTTCCGTTCGTCTTCTTGTACTTTATCTAGTTCTGCTTTTTTGGCTTCTTTCTTTTGTTCTAAATCACGAATTGCCTGTGTCAACCGAGCAGTCTCCTCTTGCAACAATTCACTTTGTTTGTACCGATGCCAAACACGTGCTGTTTCACGTACTTCAGTAAGCTGCTCCAATTCTTGTTGCGATTGGTGAAACTTCTCGTATTGTTCCTTCACCGGTAACAACATTGCCAATTGCTCTTCCGATTTTTCGATATTTCTACGGGCATCTAACAAAGTGGACAAGTGCTTCTTCAAATCCTGGAACTGCTCTTCCATATTGCGCGGCTCCAGCATGTGGGTACGGATGAACTCGTCCAAGTTGCCCAATACTTTGATCCCTACTGTTTGATTGAACAAATGCAATGCCTGAATACTCTGCATTCCCAACACTTCTACCAATCGAAGTGCATACTTACTTGCTGCATCAAAAAATTCAACAAATTTTCTCGCTCCTTTATTGTAACGCTGGTCGATCGTCTTTTTCCAAGCACCACCCAAATCGAAGGGCTTGAAATCGTCTTCAATTTTGAGTGCTTTGTGCGCAACGCCAAATACTTTCTTCAATTCATTGTTAGAAAAATACCGTACTTGGAAAAGCGTCACAGTTTGCTCTGCTTCATTGGCAAAATTGGCCAATATGATACTATAGGCCTCCTCTTTATTCTCTCTCAGATAAAGCGTTTTGGTAGCGCCCGTGCTCTCACTGTTAATTGAACCATATCCACCCAATACATAGGTCTCTTCAGTTCGATCGCCTTTCTTTTCACTACCGCTACTCTGATTGTAAAATCGGTAGCGCTTCTCCGGCACAATCAAGGTAAGCAGCGCATCCACGAAAGTGGTTTTACCACTACCGTTGGCTCCGGTGAGCAAACTGGTTTCACCCATGGGGTGTATCGAATGAATGGTTTCATCGAAGGTTCCCCAGTTGAACACTTCCATGTATTGCAAGCGAAAGCCACTCTTCTGATTATCGGTACTAAATACACTTAACTGCATCTCAACAAAAGTTTAGCAACACTATTTTACAGCCTTGCGTTGTTTTAATTGGTTCATAAAATCTTCCAACTCCTCACTTCCGATTCTTGCCTTGATGATCTTCTTAATTCGAAAGCGCTGCTCATCGGCTACATCACTACTTTCAGCTAAAGCGAGAAATCCATATTCTTCGGCTTTATCGATCAGCCGATCAATGTCTTTTAAAAACTTCACCCTACTGGCATTTTCTTTGAAAAACAATTCTGCATATTCTTTGATCTCTCTTCTTTTCTTGATCAATTCTTGACTGCTGCTATCACTAATTTCAAACTCGGCCATCATATCGCGCAGCAATACCAATAAAATACTCTCTTCGTAGGTAAGCGCCCTACGCACGATCCAGCTCACCGAGGCATCGTCTTCCTCTCCTCCAATTTGCTGCACATACGCATAACCGTCTTCTTCACTTAAGATCAGCTTCAAACCTAAGGGGTGTAAAAAAGCCGAGAGGTCTGACTTGTATTGAAGAAGCTTTTCCCAAGTAGACCGTTCAGTATAATCTACAGGACCTTTCAATAATTTTATAAACACCGAAGTGTAAGGCAATATCTTTTGCTGCATGTTCATTACTTACTAAATAACAAATAGGGAACTTCTACAAACTTGGTTTGTGTTTCGTTTATAGGAATCAGTTCCGTGGTGTTAGGAATAATTTGAACCCTTGTTTTCTTATCTCTTAAAAAACTATAATAACTCACTACTTCTGCCAATCCATTTTCCAGCGCTTGTTTTTCAATGATCTCTTTCAAGGTGGCCGTTTCTTGTTGTTTCAGCACCTGTTCTACGTGCTGCCACAATTTCTTTTTATCTATAAAACTAGTGTTCAACATTTTTTCGAAGCGTTCCGGATCTGCAATGGTTTCCTTTTGAGATACAGGTTGCTTAATAGCAGCAACGGCCTTCTTCTCTTGCAAAGTGAGTTTGCGCTCCATCACCATTTTCACTTCTGAATGAATGGGGACAGACATACCACAGTCTACCTCTTCTTCTTCCATTAAATCGAACACCAATTCTTTGATCGATGCTATCTGCCTGCGTAGTCTACGGTGCTTGGCAATTTCTTTTTCGGTGATGATTCTACTCAGCTTCTCCGCCATTTTATCATTTGCATCGTACACGGTTTTACCCTGCTGAAGCAACATTGATTTTACATTTTGTAAGAAATCGCCGTCTGCAGTAATTTCCCGCTCATTGATCAATTCCATTACTTTCTCTGTAAGCTCGGCCCAGTGTTGGTTTCCGGCTCGTGAAATCAAGAAATCCCAGAACGCATAAAAGCTTTTCCCCTGTGGGCTTTGGCGGAGAGAATCATACGCTTCAAAGGCAAATCCAACAATGGCGCCCTTACCCTGCTCCGATTTCGTATGTTGCTCTACGATACTGCGGTGGATCTGTTTGAAATTATCTTCTACTTCTCTAAAATCGCTGATCAATTCGTAGCACAAGCGAGTGAACAACTCCAAGCGTTCTTGTACTTGAGAGTTAGAATAACTTTCGGGAGCAACACCCAATTCAATGGCTTTGATTTCTTTATCGATCTCTGCTCTTTTGTCTTTAAGAATTTGCAGACGTTTGAGGTTATTGTCTTCCGTATGCTCAACAATATCTTGCAGCGAGTTAAAAAGCAATTTGAAGCGACTCTCCGTACCTACGTGCTTGCGCAATTGCAAACTGTGCATCCATTGAAACACTTTCTCGGAATAGGCACTCAGTTGGTATTGAATGGAGCCATCGGCATGTATAAAATCTTGCAAGAGTCTTTTTTGCACCCAGTTCATCAAGTGTTTGCGACTGCGTGTTTGTTCATCTTCTCCAAAAACAATCTTTGACTCCTCCATATCTTCCAAACCTTCTTCTTGTGTGCTTAAGGTTTCTGCGAGTAATTGAATGAGGGTCGATTCTTCAATAATGGGTCTGTTTTCCTCTTTGAACACTTTGTACAAAAAGGGCAGCACCCAGCCGGCGTTTCGCAAACGCAGCATTTGAACCGCGGGGTTCGTAACAAAAAGTTCGTACAGTTCTACAGAATTCATTCCTGCCTTGTATTTCGGGGCGTGTAATATAGTCGAAAATACGGCATCGAAACTGAGGTGGGGACAAGATTTGGCGCTCCTCCTGAATAATGGGAATAACCGGTCAATTTCTTTTTACAACACAGCTAGCACCGTTTGTTGCAAACGCTTTAGTATCCGGTAAAACTAAAAAGCCATCTATCCCGCTTGTGAGCGGGAAGATGGCACAATTAATTGTAATTCAAACAGATACGCTTTCAGGCTCTACTACTTACTTTCCAAATAAGCCAAGGTAGAAAACGCAAACCCAAAACCCGCCGGAATCTGCAGATTCGGAACTTCTTGCAACGCAACCCGAATCATGGCAAAATGATGGATCGCATGTTCGATTCCATACATCAATTCTCTAAAATAACTGGTGAAAATCACAACCGGACCTTTTGGATAAAAGGCTTTCAAAAGAAGCGTTTTGTCCTCTGAAATCAATCTTGCAGAAAGCTCGTCAATGGTTTCATTTACTGCAGCCAGATCCAGTTCTAAAACCGGGTTCCGTTTTCGCTGGTCATAATTGAGCGTAACCGTTTCCAATGCACTCGTAAGACAAGAAAAGAATTCGAGGGTATGACGCACGTGCATTCCAATAGAAGAACCCAACAGGCTTTCTCTTTTTTCAGCATATTCCTTCGGGCTTAGCTGATGAAGCACCTCCTTTAACTCTAGGAGTATCGTAACCACGCTGTTGGTTAATGGCATCGTACTTAACATTCGGTATTACTTTCTTTTTGAAGTGAATCGTTTCAGAACTGCCCAAATTTGATGTTGGTAACGATACAGTAGTATCAATGATGAGATAAAAATTATGAGCGCGTAAATGAAAAGTTGGCCGTGATCGTCTTTCACTACAATTCCGAGTTTTGTAAACAAGTGACTAAAAATAGCACCGGCAAGTACCCCTGCTGCCAAGCCGGCTCCATAGCCCGTTGTAGCAGGAATAAGGATTAAAATAGAAGCCACTAACTCGAGGCTGCCGGTTAAAATTCTTCCCCATGGCTCAATTCCGAGGGTCGAAAAAATATATACCGATTCATCAGAAGCAGAAAATTTAAAGAAAAGAGATTGCACCATCAATCCGGCGGCAATAAGGCGGAGCGCCCAATCGATAATGAGTTGTGTTCTTGTTGTCATGTTGTGTGTTTCTATTTTATACGAACAACTTCGAAACTCCTTACGAATTTTTCCAATTTATTTTATCAAAACAGACCACGTCAATACAAGGGATCCATTAGTGATTAAAAATTGAGAGAACTCATGTAAACTGCAGTTGCTTCGTTTATTTCGGCTAAGATGAAGAAGTATGCGGAGAAAAGAAGAATGCCTTATGCCTCTTTATTGTCCTGCTCTGCTTCTTCCATTTTTCTTATGATGGATGATTTTTGATCAGCAGTCAAAGTTTCGGGAGTGGTTACTTCTTTTTTTAGAAGCAGATTGATGGGCTTATTTTGTTTGCTAAATCGTTTGCAAAGCGAGCATTCAATTAAATGAATAAAGAGCTGTATTCTCTGCTTGAAAGAGATTTTGCCTTCTTCCTTTCTAACAATGTATTCCGAAGCTGATTTACAGGTAATTCGCATGCTATTGATTTATTAAGCAAACCATTTTTTTTCCAAACAAGCTCTTAACTGAACTTTCGCTCTATGAATAATCACCCAATAGTTAGCGGAAGTAATAGATAATGCCTTACAAATTTCTTCACTTTCCATACCCTCTAAATACTTTAAGGCAAAGACCTGCTGCTGGATTTCTTTCAATTTGCTTTTGCAAGATTGAAGCACTTTCATAAATTCAAAAGATTCCAGCTTATTATCTGCTGTGGCTGTCACTTGCCACTCAACAGGATAGTATCCTTCACGCCAATGATCCGCTTCATCAAAAAAAACAGATTCAGCCTCAACCATAGTGGATTGGGTATTGACTGCTGTTTTTCTATAATGATCAATTATTTTATTTTTTAGAATCGTAACGATCCAAGTCTTAAAACTGGCACTGGCATTGAATTGATGCACATTTTTCCATGCTGAAATAAAGGTTTCTTGCACCAAATCTTTGGCATACTCCTTATCAGCAATTCTTTTAAGTGCAAACTGATAAAGCATATCAGAGTATTCTTCAACCCATTTTTTGGGGTCGTTTACAAAATGATTGTCAGACATTTAATTCAATAGTTTAAGGCCTTTTGAACTATAAATATCGACAAGCTTTTTTGAATGAACATGTCGCGTGGGCGACATTTTTCTTGAAAAACCAGAAAACGAGCCCCCATTTCTGGCGGCTCATTACACTACAACATAAACACTAACCTTTTTCTTTAAGCTTTGGCCAATTCGCATCTGCCTTTAAAATACGTTCCTGTTGAGATTTCTTCCAGTATTCTTTTACTTTATTATTGTAGTTGAAATAAAGCCGGCCGTTTAAAAGCGTCCAAGTGTCAATTTCAACCGGTGCTTTATGCCCTTCGCCATTCGAAACTCCATAAGCGCAATAGCCGCCATATTGAGGTTCATATTGCTCCGGCGCTTTCTTAAACGCCTCTAAATTTTGTGTAGAAGAAAACAACCAAACTGCATCCTTCCAGGTAAAACGTAGTGAATCGTATCCTTTTACGGCTGCACTATCTTTAAAAAATGCAACCACATCATAGCCCTTTATTGCGAGTCCATTTACGGTGAAAATTCCGGAAGACTGCGACATTACAGTAAATGATGCGAAAGCGACCACTAGTAACAGTGTTAATTTTTTCATTATTTGATATTGTTATTTTATAAATACTTTCCAAGAAACATCGGCCTTTGACTTCAAACTCTTTTCGTCTTTATTCCACTTTAAAAGTGTGTTGTTCGTCCACGAATGATAAAACAAATAGAGTTTTCCATCAGTAATCTTGAATGTTTCAGGATCCACTTCCACTTTTTCTCCCGTAGCGCCCATCGCATAGGCACACCAGCCACCGTATTGAGGCTCATATTTATCGGGATTTGACTTAAACAAGTCTTTGTTTTGTTGACTAGAGAAATAGTACAGCACACCCTGATAAGAAGTAGCGAATTTATTAGAGCCCTGAACCGCCTTTCCCGACACGAAATACGCCACCGGATCGTATCCTTCAATGGCCAGTCCCGCTTTCCCTAAATTATACTGCTGCTTTCTCTGATCTTGCGATTGAGCAAAGCCCGAATTTTGTAAGAAAATAGTTGCTACTAACAAGAGTATACTGAGCGTCTTTTTCATGTTTTTATTAGTTTATACGTAGGGGAGAAGGATTCCTTACAGGAAGATGAAAAAAGTTTAAAACAAGAAGATCGAGCTTCAAGCGGATAAATTCAGACAGAACCGCTATACAAAACGACACTCTAGTTCGATGAAAGGGATTGAACTTCGAAGATCGCTTTTGAATGAGAGAAATAGTAAAGATGTATAAGAGTCAGAAAGAGAACGCTCTAGATATGCATATAATCCAAAGAAAAATCGAAGTTGCATCTCTAAAAAGCTAAAGCTTCCTATCACCATTTATTTCATAACCGGCTTTCTATAGCAATATTACTTAAAGCGTATCTCTCTCACTACTAAGGATTAATAAGGGCTGGTTGAAATCATTTCGGAATAGACTGACAGGCTAACTTAAATAAATTGTGCTGTACGGTTTAATAATGAAAATTTTCTTCCGAATGAATAATAAAACCAATTAAGTGTTGTTTAAGTAAAACAGGTTTCTATAACTCACTGCCTTAAACTAACTTAGAACTAACCCAAACCTACCTATCCTAATGCCAACAGTCTCCTTTTTTGATTTAGAGGTGAATCCCAGTTCAAAACAGATCCTGGACATAGGCGCTATCAGCTCAGATGGTTTACTTCTGCATAGAAATGATCTAAACGAACTTGTTTCTTTTTTGTCAAAAGCCGATTTTATATGCGGTCATAATATAATCAATCATGATTTGATTTATATAGCCAAGCATCTTGGTGCAAATAGTTGGGGAGAGGAGCGCGCAATTGATACACTTTTTCTATCTCCATTATTGTTTCCAAAAAACCCATACCATAACCTACTAAAAGACGATAAGCTTCAAACAGACGAACTAAACAATCCATTGAACGATTCACAGAAGGCAAAGAATCTCTTCTTTGATGAAGTCGCTGCTTTTCAGAAACTTGATGATGAATTCAAGGAAATTATTTACTAATTGCTTTTTGACCAAAAAGGATTTAGCAACTTCTTTCAATACCTTCAATATTTATCTTCAAAAGAAAAAAAACATGCAGAAAACCTTATATGGAAAAGATTTCAGGGCAAAATATGTAGTCAAAGTGAACTTGCATCATTCATTGAAAAATCACCTATAGCTTTAGCCTATACCTTGGCGCTACTAAATTGTGACGATAGATATTCAATTACACCTCCTTGGGTACTGAGAAATTATCCTGAAGTAGAAAGATTGATTTTCCTTATGAAAAACAATCCATGCATATCGGGATGTGACTATTGTAAGCTTGCTCTGAATCCAATTCTTGCATTAAAAAAGCACTTTGGCTTCTCAATCTTTCGAACTTATAATGAGGAGCCATTGCAGCAGGATGCTGTAGATGCTGCAATTCGCGGAGAATCAATTCTAGCTGTATTTCCCACTGGTGGTGGCAAGTCTATCACATTTCAAGTTCCCGCCCTAATGAGCGGCGAAAATGCAAAAGCCCTTACGGTTGTGATATCCCCTTTACAATCTTTAATGAAAGATCAAGTAGACAATCTTGAAAAAAAGGGAATTACAGAAGCTGTAACAATAAATGGGCTATTAGATCCGATTGAACGTAGTAAAGCCATCGAAAGAATCGAAAACGGTTTGGTAAGTCTTCTCTATATCTCTCCTGAGTCGCTCCGGTCAATTACGATTGAGCGGCTTCTTCTAAAAAGAAAAATTGCACGATTTGTAATTGATGAGGCGCATTGCTTCTCCTCTTGGGGACAAGATTTCAGGGTTGATTATCTGTATATCGGAGACTTCATAAAAAGCCTGCAAGAAAAAAAAGGCCTTGAATCTAACATTCCCGTTTCTTGCTTCACAGCTACCGCCAAGCAAAAAGTAATAGAGGATATAAGATCGTATTTCAAAGAAAAATTAAACCTCAATTTAAATCTGTTTAGGGCAAACGCTTCAAGAACAAACCTACATTATAGTGTTTATCAAAAAGACAATGAAGAAGAAAAGTACAGTCAATTGAGAAGTATTATAGAAGCCAATAACTGTCCGACTATTGTATATGTTTCTCGAACAAAAAAAGCTTACAAACTTGCCAAAAGATTAAATGATGATGGGTTTGTAGCAAAACCATACCACGGAAAAATGGATAAAGACGAAAAGTCCGAAAACCAAAATGCATTCATGTCTGGCGATGTTAACATAATGGTCGCTACATCTGCTTTTGGTATGGGGGTTGACAAAAGCGATGTTGGAGTTGTTATACATTACGATATATCTGATTCACTAGAGAACTATGTGCAAGAAGCAGGAAGGGCGGGACGAGATGAAAATATAAGTGCCAACTGCTATGTGTTGTTTAACGAAGAAGACTTAGATAAACACTTTATTCTGTTAAATCAAACAAAAATCAGTAGTAAAGAAATTAACCAGATATGGAAAGCAATTAAAGAACTAACAAAAACTAGAGATAAGGTATCAAATTCTGCCCTTGAGATTGCCAGAAAAGCCGGCTGGGACGATGGCATAAATGAAGTTGAAACGAGAGTTACAACAGCAATAGCAGCCCTTGAAGATGCTGGCTATCTCAAGCGAGGGCAGAATATGCCTAAGGTTTTTGCAAATAGCATACTCAGTAAGAATGCTCAAGAAGCACTTGACAAAATTAATTCATCTGAGAAATTTTCTGATTCGCAAAAGTCAAAGGCAGCCCGTATCATTAAAAAACTTTTTTCTAGCAAAAGCAAAAGGCTTTCTACTGAAGAAATGGCCGAATCAAGGATTGATTACATTTCCGATCAATTGGGAATTGTTAAAGAAGAAGTTATACGTCTCGTAGAAATAATGCGTGAAGAAGGGATTCTAGCACAAACTAGAGATCTCACGATCTTCGTTAAAAAAAGCGATTCGGTCAATAAATCTTTGGCAATAGCTGAAAGTTTTAGAAAGCAAGAAGAACTACTTCTGAATTATTTAAATGAAGGCGATACTTCTTATCACTTAAAAGAGGTTATTGAGTTTTTCCTTCAATCGGGGGTCAAAGACAGTTCTTTAAACAAGCTCAAAACAATCTTAAATTTTTGGTCAATAAAAAACTGGATCAAGAAACACAATCTCGAGTACTCAAAGAATCATCTGAAGATTGGCATGTTGATTGAAAAATCAAGCTTTCAGAAAAAACAAGAGAAAAGACACTTGCTGGCAAAATCAATTACTGAGTATCTGTACAAAAAGGCTTCAGAACTATCTGTGCTTGATGGTAAACAGGAAGAAATATTGATCGAATCTTCTATTCAGGAGTTAAAAGAAATAGCAGAGAAGGAGCAAAGTATGTTTTCCATTAAGGCAACAATCGATGACATTGAAGATACCCTATTCTACCTGTCAAGAATAGAGGCAATTAAGATTGAAGGAGGATTTTTGGTTGTTCACAATAAACTCACCATTGACAGAATTGAAATGAACAATCGCATTCAATATAAAGAGAGTGATTATGAAAAACTAAAGCAGTTTTACCAACAAAAAGTACAGCAAATTCATATTGTTGGAGAATATGCGAAAAAAATGATTCGTAACTACAATGAAGCCTTGCAGTTTGTAGACGACTATTTCCGACTGAATTACTTCTCTTTTTTGTCAAAATATTTTCCAGGAAGCAGACAGGAGGATATAAAGCGAACACTGACACCCGAAAAATTCATGAAACTATTCGGCACCCTCTCCGCCAATCAGCTAGAAATTATTAAAGACTCGGGTAATCAATATATAGTAGTTGCCGCCGGACCGGGAAGTGGCAAGACCAGAGTGTTGGTTCACAAACTAGCTTCATTATTATTGACAGAAGACGTGAAGCACGAACAATTATTAATGCTTACTTTTTCTAGAGCTGCTGCCACTGAATTTAAAAAACGCTTGATTGACCTAATCGGAAACGCTGCCAACTTCATTGAAATAAAAACTTTTCATTCCTATTGTTTTGATCTTTTGGGAAGAGTTGGGAGTCTTTTTGAATCGGAAAAAATAATTAGTACTGCAGTTAATAAAATTCGTTCAGGGGAAATCGAGCCTTTTCGTATCACTAAATCTGTACTGGTAGTTGATGAAGCACAGGATATGAACAAAGAGGAGTATGAGTTAGTAAAAGTACTGATGGAGCAAAATGAGGAGATGCGTGTCATTTTGGTTGGAGACGATGATCAGAATATTTACGGTTTTAGGGGTGCAGATTCTGCTTTTATGCAGAGCTTAGTAAGCGAAAAGGCAGCCACAAAATATCAACTTACAGAGAATTATAGAAGCACGGAAAATCTTGTGTCCTTTGCAAACAACTGGGCAGCTACAATAAGCAAGCGTCTCAAAACAGAACCCGGCGTCGCAAAGCAACAACAAAATGGCTTTATTGATATTACACAATACACTAACAACAACATTATTGTGCCGCTAGCAAATCATATTAGCCAAATAGCGCTGTCGGGGAGCACTTGTATACTTACCAAAACCAATGAAGATGCAATGCTTGTTTCCGGATTGTTATTACAAAAGGGGATACAAACTAAATTGATTCAATCAAACGACGGATTTAATCTGAATAATCTCTACGAACTTCGTTACTTTTCTGATCAAATTAGTAATCATACTGAAAGTCCTTTGATAAACGAAGAAGACTGGGCCGATGCAAAACGACAATTAAACATTCACATACATAATAGCTCAAAAAGGGAACTAGTTAATGCAATTATCAAAGCTTTCGAAGACTCCAATACAGCAAAAAAATACAAAAGTGATTGGAATTCATTTCTACTAGAGTCTAAAGTAGAAGACTTTCTTAACATTGAATCAGAACTTGTTTATACTTCAACCATTCATAAAGCAAAGGGGAAAGAATTCGATAACGTTTTTTTATTATTGAGCAATTTCACTCCAGAAACAGATGAACACAAAAGACAACTGTACGTTGCTATTACAAGAGCGAAATCAATTCTATCAATCCATTACAACGGTAATTATTTGAAACCATTTTCGTTCAGTGGTATAACATATAAAGAAGACAGGTTAACATACCCAGAGCCCCAGCAAATAGGTCTATTTCTATCTCACAGAGATGTCAGACTTGGCTATTTTCAATATGTCCAACATAGAATAGTGGGACTTTACAGCGGCGCAAATCTCCAGATACTCAAAGATGGATTAGGGAACTCAAGAGGGGAGATTATTTGCAAATTCTCTCAAAAATTTCAAGATCACTTAAATGATTACACTAGGAAAGGATTCAAAATCGCCAAAGCGCAGGTGAATTTTATTGTTTACTGGAAAGATGAGGCAACCAGTAGAGAATCAAAAATAATACTTCCCGAGTTGGTACTAACTAAGTAATCGGCGACTTGCCTTTCAAGCTAGAGCTCTAGTACAATATCTATGCGGAGATTAAAGGCTCTATTCTCCGCAAAATATGCGGAGAAAGTTAAAATGCTGAGATTAAAGGCCTTAATTCTCCCTAGTTCGCCGACTAGGAATGGATATTGCCGTTTTGATCCCTTCTGATCGACATGTAGATGGGGTCGTTGAAATGTTGCTCGATGCTACTCAAAACCATACTCGCACTTTATCGGCCGATCGCTTGTTCGGCTGGCACGCAGCCTTGTTTCCAACCGGAAGAAGCGGCATGTATACAAAAACTGTTGGCAACTGGAGAAACCACAAAAAAGAAGATCCGATGCAGGTTGTATCCGGTGCAAAGGGAAGAGAAATCGTCCACTTTGTGGCACCTGAAGCAGAACGACTTGAAGAGGAAATGAATCGATTTATTCACTGGTTCAATGAAGACCAGTCCATGGACCCCATCCTCAAAGCCGCCATTGCCCATCTATGGTTTGTAACCATACACCCATTCGATGATGGGAACGGAAGAATAGCGCGTGCAATCGCCGAGCTACAGCTCTCTCGTGCCGATGAATCAGCGCAACGGTTCTACAGCATGAGTGCTCAAATTAGAAAAGAGCGAAAAGGCTATTATGAAATCCTAGAGCACACCCAAAAAGGCTCTATGGATATAACGGACTGGCTCAACTGGTTTTTGAATTGCTTGGATCATGCCCTCGAATCGAGCAACGAAACACTTTCCGAAGTACTCCAAAAAGCGCGCTTCTGGGAACTACATGCCAATACCGTTCTGAATTCCCGTCAACACCAAATGATCAACCGATTATTAGACGGATTTGAAGGTACACTCACCAGCTCTAAATGGGCCAAGCTCACCAAAACCTCTCCCGATACCGCATTGAGAGATATTACTGATTTATTGAACAAGAAGGTATTAGTGAAAGAAGTGGGTGGTGGTAGAAGTACGAGTTATGGGTTGG
>DGDD01000148.1 GCA_002385265.1 Chitinophagaceae bacterium UBA3961 | reverse complement strand
GGCTATTATCTTTTGCCCATTGCGTTAATCCCGGAAATGATTCTGTCAGTAATTGAAACGCTTTTTCAATATCAGAATAATCGGCTATCCTGTTGGTATAAAAAAGATAATCATCTATTGTATCAAAATAGATTTTAGCTGGCAGTTTTTGTTTTGTACCGTCAATTGTTTTCAGTGTCCATTCTACGGAATATCCTTTGCCTTTAACTTCTTTTGATTGCTGGTATAACGGAACAATGGCAGCTTTCAACTCACTGAAATTGGTGCCGGAAATACTTTTATTGGCTGGAATTGATACTGGAAATACTTCTTCACCATTCTGGATGGCTTTTACAATTTTAAAAAACTGTTTATCTGACTTTTGAAATAGTTCTTTTGGCGTAATCATTCTTTAACTTCAGCTAATTGTTTAAAGCTTTCTTTCTTTTCATAATACTGCTCCATTGTAAGGTTATATAACACAGAATTTTTCTTGTTTTTTATTTCTACAAAATGAACAGCATTGATGTAGGGTTCTGCAATATTAATTTTATCCAGAGGAGTAACTACTAATATTTGAAGATTTAGCTGGGCACAAAATTCCATCAGGAACTGGCTTTTTTCAGGGTCTAATTTGCTAAAAGCTTCATCTACCGTAATAAACCGAAGGCTCTTATGTTGTTTACCTTGTTGAAAAATACCAAACTGGTGTGCAATAGCTGCTCCTAAAATTGCGTAGGTAAACTGTGCTTTTTGCCCTCCAGAATAGCTGGCGGTATTATCATGATATTGACCTACCTTATTATCCACCGCCGAATATTCCCTGGCACTGAATAAAAGCCAGTTTCTAACATCTGTTACTTTTCGCCGCCATGTTTCCTCAGTCTGCAATTCTGTGATTAATTCTTTTATTTTGTTGAATACTTAAAGCCGGTAATTTTCGTCTTTCTGAGTAGCAAAATCAAGTGTGTTCGGGATGGCTGCGTTCAATTGACCTCTGAATATATTTATTTCATTTTCTCCCCTTAGCTGCCTGCACTCCAATTGCAAATAAGTATCAGGATTGCGGTTAAATGTTATTTTTTTCAATGGCACATTCAGTTCCTCAATCATGTCTTCAATTTTACTTAATTCATTATTGAGCCATGCCCGGTAACTGGTTAATGCATCCAGCATACTTTTATCCATATAATCTCTAAATCTTCGCTTGTGCTCAACCAATCTTTGGGTCTGTATTGTTTTATATAATTCTTCCAGGTCAGCAAGCCCGGTAAGGTCGCCGCTGATGTTCATTACATCACCACTCCAGTTAGCAAATTCATTAGTAATTTTCTCTCCGGGATTTTTAAATGCAGCAATTAAAGAAGTAGTCTCCAGTTCAAGCTTATTCACTGTAGCCCCGGCTGATTTCTGCCTTGCTTTTAATTTGATAGCAGCCTGTGTCATCAAGTTTTCAAACTGAGCCAGCGTTTTAATGTCCGAAGACGAAATTTCTTCTTCAGTAAGAAAGAAGAGAATTTCCTTTTCTCCTGCATCCTGCAAGTCTTCAAAGTTCAGGCTGAGTTTACGTAAATTCTTTTTATTAAACTCATCGTCAAGTTTGCTCAGTTTAGTAATAAGGCTATCCCTTTTATCATTTGCCTGCTTTAAGTTCGTTTCTACTTCTTTAAGTTGATTTATAATTAGCTCATACGCATCAGATGATTTTTTTAAATCCTGAACCTGCTTGTTTAAATCATTAATCTTTTCGGCATGTTGTGCCCAGTTTATTTCATCATAGTTTTTTATAAGTATGAGGCTGGAAATGGTTTGACGCTTTGCCTGCAAAGCAGCAATAAGTGGTGTTAGTTCTTTGATTTCGTCAGACAGTTTAGTATGTAACTTTTCTTCATTGTACTTCTGTTGCTGAAGATATTGGATGGTTGCTTTATTATCCCAACCAAGCCTGTATTTTGATTTATTCCATCGTCCGGGCCGGTCATCTTTTTCGTGCCGGTTTATGTTTCTCATCAGCCCATTAGAAGTAATGGCTTTTGGCGAACCATAAAAAACTTCCAAATCATTTGTACAGTAATAATTAAACCTGTCAAGCAGGGTAGTTTCAAGCCATTTGGTATGCGCTGATTCTTTTAGTTCCAATTTATTTACCAGGGCATCATCATCTGCTGGCCAGCGAACAATACTATTAGATGGTCTTCGTTCCATTTTTTGATATACAAGTTTTGTCTGCATATCATTATTATAAATGAATTGGTTTGCTGCTTTGCTGAATTTTTCAGGAACTAACAGTTGCATGGAGAAATTGTGCAATAATTTTTCAATTGAATCTTCCCAAAGCTGTTCTGTTGTTTTTACTTTAATTAATTCACCTACAAATGGAAGCTCCTCTTCAGTGGTTTTGAGTATGTCTATAAGTCGTTTTCTTGCATTAATCAGGTCGTCTGGTATGCGGTTTTTTCTTGCCAACAGCGAAGTAATCTGTTGCTGCAAATTTTCTATTTTAATCTCTTTACTTTCTTGTTCAATATTCAATCGTACTTTCTTTTCTGAAAGTTTTTCTATTTCCGCCGGAACAGATGTATTTAGTTCCTGAATTTTTCCATAATTAACCCTAAAGACCGACTCATCAATTTGAGTATCCAATTTTAACTGTTCGCAATAACCAGTGTAACGGCTACTTTCTGCACTTTTTCTATTTCTTTTGTCTGTCTCTGTATCAATATCTTTATTTAGTAGAGAAATTTGGCTGTCAATATTCAATGCTGCCCTTTGCGTAATCAACTGTTCTTTTTCTTTATCAAGTGTATCAACTGAAGCTGAAATCAATTCTTTATCTTTTTGTGCTATTTCAATATCCAGTTCCAACCTGTCAACATCTTTCTCCAATAACTCATATTCTATTTTGCCAAGAAAGAAAGGCATTTGTTCTTCTACAAAATCCAGCTTTTGTTTTTTAATTCGTAAATCATCCAACTTCTGTTTGTTTTGAATTACAGGAGCCAGTAATTCAAGCTGCTTTTCATCTTTCTGAATGGCTTTATGACTAATCAATAAATCGCTGTAATGAGTATGCAGGCTTTTAAACTGCTCTTCGGCCTCAGCTTCTTCCAGCATTTCCTGGCGAATAAAATTTGTTAAATCACCCAGTACTTTAATGCCTACCGTTTGGCTAAAAAGTGACAATGCTTTGTCTCTTAATCCAAACAGTTCACTAAACCTTGCTGCATATTCTTTAAAGCTGTTATAAATTTCTGTTTTGGCATATTGCTTTACTAATTTCTTCTTCCAATCACCTTTAAAATCAAAATGGTCTTTGCCAAAGTGTTCTGTGATAGTAAGTGGATAAGGGGAAACTATAAATATCTTTTGCAACCCGCCATTACCAAACCATCGTACTTGTACCAATGAAATGGTATGTTGTGTACCGGAGTTTTGAAAGCAGGCAAGCAAAACCGAATAAGGATTATCTGCTTTGGTACGTAGTTGTTCAGTATCTGCTTTTTGATTTGCTTCAGAAAATATTTTTCCATGATAACCCCAGAAATAGGAGTTTTCGTCCCTTTCCTTTTTTGATTCGGCACCGGATGACTGATTATAAAAACGCTTATGAGTTGGTACAAGTAAGGTGAGCAGGGCATCTATCAATGTTGTTTTGCCACTGCCGTTTGCCCCGGTAAGCAGGGATGTACGACCATCAGGCTGCAGTTTATACACTTTGCCATTAAATGTGCCCCAGTTAAATACTTCCAGGTATCTTAACCGGTAGCCATTGTCTGACTGATTATTGCTGAACAGAGTTGACATAGTTGCTTAACTTATTCTTTATTTCCTCCAATTTATCATTACTTATAAATGCCTTGATAATCCTTTTGATTTCATATTGGTTGTTATCCTTATTGGCGGCATCCTCACGGTTTAATTTCAAAATTCCAATATTGAGTAAACTGGTAATTGGCCTTGACAGGTCTTTCCATAATTTACTTTTGTTGGGCTGCTCTTTATAAAACAATTCTATCCGCTCTTTAATTTCTTTTTGTGTGAGGTAGAATTTAGTGCCATCACTTTTGATGTCAAATTCTTCCAACCCTTCCCGGAGAATGACTGCCAGCAGGGTGGCTTCATAAGTAAGGGATTGCTTTCTCATTAACCGGGGCAAAGGAGTTTCATCGCTTTCACCGGCTTCCGGTTGTATAATCCTTGCAAAGCCATCCTGCTCGGCAATTTCAAGGGTCATACCTATTTTGCCAAAATACTCCTGTATGGCAGATGACCAGGCTTGTAATTCCCGCCAGATATTTTTATCGTCTGCATATACAGGCCCCTGTAACAGCTTAATGATTACCGCTGCAAATGGGGCTCTTGAAATTTTTGTTTCCATATTAATTTATTTGTGGCCTTGTATATATTACCATCGGCACATTTACTTTTCTTTCGCCTATTAATATCGGCTCTTTTGCTTCTTCAATAATCAAGTGATGTGAACCCGAAGTGGCTATTGAAAAATAACCGACTATTTCGCTTAACCCATTTTCAACTCCATACTCATCAACAATTTCCTTAAGCGTAACTTGGGTTTTGTTTTCAAGCATCCTGTCAATACGTTGCTGCAATTTCTTTTTGTCAATGGTAAACTGGTCAAAAAGAAGTTTAAAATCCGCTTCGCCTTCCTCT
>DGDD01000126.1:2462-2608 GCA_002385265.1 Chitinophagaceae bacterium UBA3961 | reverse complement strand
ATAAGAACAACGGGCGGCAACATAACTCTTAGTTCAACGAGTGCAAATGTAATAGATGAGCTAAGACTGTATCCTACTTCGGCGCAGATGGAGACGCTAACTTACCTACCCCTAGTGGGCACAACCAGTCAATGCTCAGTTAACAA
>DGDD01000126.1:0-2066 GCA_002385265.1 Chitinophagaceae bacterium UBA3961 | reverse complement strand
AATATTATCAAAACGTTCGAATACAACTATAAAAAGTAAGTAATCATTTGAATTTTCAACTATGAAATTAAAAATATTTTGCTGTCTTTTGACCATTTCTATTCTCTTCTGCAGAAATACGTTTGCGCAAGTTTCAATCAGTGGTGCTACCTGTGTTGTTTCAGGAGGTGAAATAGGCTATCTGTATAATGCTACTGGTAACTTATCTGAGCAGGATGTTTTCAGTTGGAAGGTTACGGGTGGAACGTTGGTCTCCGAAAATTTGCCTAGTAATCTTTTGGGGTCTGCCACAGGTTCGTCGATCAGAATAATTTGGAACAAAGGGGTTTCAAGCGGAACAATTAAACTTTCCAATACACGACTTGGTGACTATGAATTGACTGTCAAGATTGTTGACTTTACAAATTCGATTTCCTTTCCTAATGGGATTGTAAGTGCAGGAGCGACAATAACAATTACGGGAAGTGGACCTTCCAGTACCATCTGCTCTCCCCTCTGTAATTTTTGGTGGGAAGTGGCAGACGCTATCAATGGTCCATTTGATAATATCGATGGTGCTACTGATAAAAATTTAGTGGTTGTTGCCAATCAAAGCAAGAAGTTCTACCGTAGAATTTTGTCTGTGAACGGTAATGTACTTTATTCAAACATTATTTCTATTGACCCTCAATAGCATCCTTTTATGCAGATCAAGCCTACGTCTTTTAAAAGCCTAATATTGGTGCCTTTTTTGCTCCTTTCAGTGTTTTTTGCGAGCGCTCAATTGTCGATGTCCGGATCAAATTGTGTAGTGAACGGTGGAACAATTGGGTACCAGTATACCATATCTGGATCTTATCAAGGAAGCTATACCATCAGTTGGACAGTTACAGGTGGTGTAATTGCGGGTACTAGTAATACTTCTAAAAGTGGTACAATAGCTTCAATTGGACCTTCCATTCGAGTTGTGTGGAATGCGAATCCTGCTAGCGCTTCCGTACAAGTTACAGTACAAGTATTGGGATCGAATACAAAGACAGTAACCGTAGTTACCATTCCTAATACCGTAAGTCCTTCGAGTCAGGTTGTTGCGTATAATAGCAGCGCAACAGTCACTGGTGGTGCTCCCGGTGCGGGCTGTACTCCATCTTATTCGTTTTGGTGGGAAACATCTGCAAGTGCTACAGGCCCATTTACTACTGTAAGTGGAGCAACTGGTCAAAATCTTACCGTCAATCCGTTTCTTCAAACAGCCTATTACCGCCGAGTTTTATCGTTTAATGGAGACAATGTATACAGTCCAGTAGCATTGATCAGTATAGCGCCACTGAGTTCGGGATCAATTAGTGCTGGCGTTACGAATTTGACTTATAATACCCAACCAACTATTTCTCAGACTCCTGCATCAGGTGGATATTGTGCCAGTCTCGCCTACGAATGGCAGCAGTCCGTTGAGGGCGGGTCTTGGCAAGTGGTTGGTACGGGACCGACCTACCCAGGCACTGCACCTGCCATAGTGGGAGCCACTAAAGTTAGAAGAAAAGTAGTCTGTGGCAGTGAGGTGTTGTATTCAAATGAATTGAATTTTACCGTCACCTATTCGTCATCTAGTTTTGAAAACCTAAATTACGTTCGTGTGAATGATGTTTGGGTATATGGTGTCAAGTCATGGATTCAGGCTGATCAGCTTCCTGTCGGTCAAAAGCAACAAACAACCCAGTATTTTGATGGACTCGGTAGGCCGGTTGAGACCGTGAACAAACAGGTTACTCCATTGATGAAAGACATGGTAGTTCCGGTTGTTTATGATAATTTTAGTCGAGAAGTAAATAAGTATTTGCCTTATATCTCTTCTAGTAGTGATGGAAAATTTAAGGCATCTCCATTGACAGAACAAAACAGTTTTAATTCAGCTCAGTTTCCAGGAGAATCCTACTATTATGCTCAAGTTGGTTTTGAAGCATCACCTTTAGGGCGCACCCTAAATAGTTATGCGCCGGGAATAAACTGGGTAGGTGCTTCCAGAGGTATGTCCAATCAATATTTGGTGAATACTTTAAGTGACAGCGTCAGAATTTGGACCATTG
>DGDD01000280.1 GCA_002385265.1 Chitinophagaceae bacterium UBA3961 | reverse complement strand
TCATTACCGCAGCGGCGCAGCGTTCGCAGCGAAAACGCAGCGCTGTCCTGTAATCTGTCTTTCCTCCTTCCTCGTTCCCGTTTTCCCCCTGTTCTTTCTCTGTTGTTCCTCGCTTCCTCGTCTCCTCGTTCATTCCCCCCTGTTCCTCCCCCTGTTCTTTCTCTATCTTTCCACGTTCCTCGCTTCCTCGTCTCCTCGTTCCTGCTCTTACTTCACCCCCGCTCTCCTCTTCAACTCCGTTACCGGAATATCAATTTGCCTGCTCACTGGTTTACCACTTCTGTAGGCGACTACTTTTAAGTTAATGGCATCTAAGGGAATGGCTACCGGTGCCGTATACTTGGGATAGAAATTATCGGGATGGGTTTCGTCGAAGCTGTAGTAAATATCGAGTCCTTCAATTTCACTCGAGAGTTCAATCATCACTTTATCGTTCTCACCCTTCTTCGCTACAATAATTGGATCGTAAATGGTATTGGCATGTTTGGTTTGCGCAGCATCCAATCGCTCGAAATGAACTTCTACCCGCTTCACAAATTGATTGTAGTCTTTTGCATTCTTTGGACTCCACAATTTCTCCGCAATGGCAAATGCTCTCGGCCATACCATGTATTGCGCCGAACGCAAACCGGGTACTTGCTCTGTCCATAAATTACCTTGTCCTCCTAAAATGAATTTTGGATCCACACCATCGGGCACCGGTTCAAACTGATACGTCTTCTTCATGCGCAGATTGGCATAAATAGGCGGTTCTAACCAAGCTTCACCTTGATTGAAATCGAGGTATACAAACTGATTGGGCGTCATCACTACCGGATGCTTCAACTTGGCCGCTTCAATGCCTCCCTTATCGCCTCTCCAACTCATTACAGCCGCGCCTTCTGCCAATCCACCTTCCAAAATCTCATCCCAACCAATCATTTTCTTGCCGTGCTTTTGGATGATGCCTCCAAGTCGCTTCACAAAATAGCTTTGCACTTCATGCAAGTCTTTCAAATTTTCTTTCTCCATTAATTTTTTAATAGACGCATTCTGTGCCCAGAAATTTTTCGCGCACTCGTCGCCACCCATGTGGATGTATTCAAAAGGAAACAATTGCGCTACTTCACCGAAAATTTTATCGAGGTATTGGTAAACGGTATCGTTGGCAGGATTGAGGGTATTGTCTACCAATGCATCGAATCCACCGGAATGCCAGTTCATGAATTTCTCCAAAGAGTTCACTTGATAGGTACCGGGGGTACCGTTCAACTCGGGATAGGCAGCTACCATGGCCAAACTATGACCGGGCACATCGATCTCGGGCAATACATTTACAAAGCGGTCTTTGGCGTATTGAACAATTTCTTTGATATCGTCTTGTGTATAGAAACCGCCATAGGTGCGGGGTTCATCGGGTTTGGGAGGCGTAACATAACTCACGCGGCCCACACGCGGCACGCGCCAAGCGCCTACAGACGTGAGTTTGGGCAAACTCTTGATCTCAATTCTCCAGCCTTGATCATCCGTTAAATGCCAGTGCAATACATTGTACTTGTATTTCACCATATCATCAATGAAACGCTTCACTTCTTCTTTTGTAAAGAAATGACGCGATACATCGAGCATCAATCCGCGCCATCCAAAGCGGGGATAGTCGGTGATGCGCACGCCGGGACAAGTCCAGTAATCTTTCTTTACCATCTCCACACTTTCAATATCCTTCGGGAACAGTTGTAAAAAAGTTTGAATACCATAAAACAATCCGGCGGGCTTATTGGCGCGAATAATGGAATAAGAACCGGACGCTTCGAGGGTATAGCCTTCCTCGCCAATGGCGGCGTCTTCCTTGCGGTTGAGGGAAAGACTGATGGTAGTGCCTTTATTGTCTTTGGGTTCTCCTGCGAGGATCACGCGTATTTGAAACCCTGTTTTTGTAAGTAAGTGTTGCGAAAGAAACCGTGCCATGCGCACCAGATCGGGATTTTTCTCCGACACTTCTATTTGCGTGAATTTGTTCAATTCAAAGCTGGAACCGCGTTTTTCGAGGGAAACGGGTTGAGGAATAAGGGCGGGTTCCTGGGCTTGGGAAGAAAGGGTGATTAGGAGAAACAAGGCGAGGAGGGTCTTTTTCATACAATCTATTAGTGTTGATGAGATGATTCAAAAGTACGAGGAAAAGGGAAAGAAAGAACAGGGAGGAGAGGAACGAGGAGACGAGGAAGCGAGGATAATATAAAGAAAGAACAGGAGGAAGAACAGGGGGAATACAGGATAGAGGAAGGAGGAGATACAAAAAGAAGGGGGGGGCAGAGTTTGAATCAACCATCCTGTCAATCCTTTAATCCTGTAAATCCTGATCTAGGAAATACAGGGTGACCGCCAGCGCTGCGTTACCGCTGCGTCCGCTGCGCCGCCGCGGTGAAAAAGTATAAATAGAAAACTCTGCGACCCCTTTGCGCGCTTTGCGATCTCTGCGGTGCCCCCCCTCCAAAGAATTTCCCCTTAAATCCTCCTCCAATTTCCTCGAACGTTGTATCTTACACAAAACTCCGAATAATGAAGAAATTTCTGGTTCCCATCGACTTTTCCGACACATCCAAGAATGCGGCAAAGTATGCTGCTCAGATGTTGAACGGGAAAGCCGACACTCAACTCATCCTTTACTATGTGTACGACTCCGTAACTGCCGGAGCCGACGGTTCGATCTTAACTGAAGACGACAACGACCGTAAAATTGTGCTCGACACTGCTTTTGAGCACGTGAAAGAAGAACTCAATGCCTTATCAGATGTTGCTGTTACCTATGTAGCAGAGCAGGGCGATACCCTTGTTGAAAACATTGACCGCTATGCGCGTCACCACGATATTGACCTCATCATTATGGGCATCACCGGTGCTACCAAATTGGAGCAGGTGTTCATTGGCAGCAATACCTTGAAATTAGCGGCTGAAGGAAACGTTCCTGTAATGATCATCCCTCCCGATGCCAACTTCACTGAAATCAAGGAAGTGGGTATCACCTGCGATTTCAAAGACGTAGCCACTACCATTCCGGTAGAACCGATCCGCAAGTTGTTGCGCATCTTCAATCCGAAATTGTACATTATTAATGTGGACGTAGAGCACTATGTAGATCTTACTCCAGAGTACAAGGCAGAAAAAGAAAAAGTAGACCAATACTTTGCCGAGTTCAATCCGGACTATGCGTTCATCCGCATGTACGATTTCATTGAAGCCATCGACACATTTGCGAAAGACAAAGAAATCGACTTCATCATCACCATTCCGAAGAAGCACGGTTTCTTGGGATCACTATTTAAATCGAGCACCACGAAGAAATTGGCTTATCACAGTCATATTCCCATTGTGGCGATTCATGAATAAAAGATTAGCTTTTGAGATGAGCCCGTTCGCAAGGACGGGCTTTTTTGTGGGGGAAAGTGTTGAGTTATAAGTTTTCAGTTTTTTAGTTCTTAAGTTCTTTACACCAATCACCAACCTTCTCTGCTATCAGCCGCCCCCAAATTCCCACATCAACCAATTCACCAATTAGCTCTCCTACCTACTTACCTTAGTCGAAATCTACTCCCGTAGTTTTACGGTGGCTGTTACCGTAAAAAAACATATAGCTATTTTATTGTTTGTGTTAGATTTCTTCCTAAATTCATTGTATCAAGATACGTGCTGCGGAACCTTATCCAAATCTTCACAAAAAACCGCGTTTTTCTTTACTCTCTCTGGAGGCTAAGTTTTATTTATTGAGTTTGGGGCTTCTATTGCTAGAACTATACAATTATTATTAGGAATTGAAATAGTAAAGCGTGAGAAATGGAATGTCAATTGCACTAGTAAACAATATTTTCTGAACATCACTAACCGAATACGAACCAAATACTTTATTGTACTACAATTTGATGTGAAGGTCTATATACTAGTATTGACTGATATTTAAAACGATACTACAAATTCTAAAATTATGAACATAGTAACACTAAAAATCAAGGACAAATCCAAGGAAATAGAAATTCCATGGCGAACAGACATGAATATTCAAGAAGCATTGGAAATTGCCTATGACCAAGAAAAGAAAGCTGGCAGACAATTTGACTTTGCAGTACAATACTTCGGTTATTTCGGACAAGATTATCTAGGATATCTTGTTGTGATGATTGACAAAATATATGACAACCCAAATGAACCGAATGATTATTGGTTATTTTATGTAAATGGAAATTTGGCGCAAGTAGGAATAGATAGCTATATGGCTAATGTGGGTGACGTAATAGAATTCGATTTTTTACCATTAACATCATTTCTATCAGATAGTTCACAACTAAAAACTAAAAAAAACTTCTATTCCTCAAAATAAACATCAGCTATGCCGTTAACATATAAAGCGTCATACTACCCTTGGATAACTCAGAATATTGACGCTAAAATTATCCATGCCAACATTAATATTCTGCTAAGAAAGACAGAAGAAGAGTTAGCGAAAATCGCATCAGATAAAGTCACAATTGAACTTCTTCCCGCCTTAGAAGTACCGCAACAAATGAAAGCCATCATCACAGGAGATTGCCAAATAGCTTTCATGAATCCACTTGGTTTTATTTATGCTAATGAAGTAAACCCTTCAGTTAACGCTTGTTCAATCGTTGAAAGGAAAATTAATGATGTTTGGGGAAAAACATATTTTGCACAAGTATATGTAAACAAAAAAACTGGATTTAAAAAGGACATTTTCAACCTCCCCAAAATAGATTATCAAAAGAGAATAAAGGGAAAATCAATTGGATTTGGAACGCCATTTTCTACTTCTAATTTCATCATTCCGGCATTTGAATTAAAGAAAAAAGGATTAAATATTCTTAGTACATTTAATAGACTCGAGTTTTGGGGAGGTCATGAATTAGCAGCTAAGGCTGTATATGATGGGAAAGTCGATCTAGGCGCAGGTCATGACGGTGTTATATCTGACTTAGCTAATCAATATGGCTATGGAGATGCTGATGAAAAGCTTATAACGATTATGAAATCTTCAGAAATACCCAGTGATCCTATAGCAGTAAATCTTAGTAACCATACAGAATTCAAGAATTTGCAAGTAGCTTTTGAAAATGCTTCTAAGACAAAAGAGGGAGAAGATGCAATTAAGATATTTTGGGGCGGCGCAAGGCATCTTTTACCTGGTGAAACCAATGTATATAAATATTTAATTGAAGCCGCAAAGGATTTAGGCTTAACACGTGAAGATATATTTGGTGAATAAAACATCAGCCAACAAGAGTGATTGCAAAAGCAGAACTGAGCACTGTAATATAAGCTTTGTACAAATATCAGTAGTGGTGTGGGATCGATGTTTAATTTTTAACTTTAGTTCATTACCTCAACAATATATTTTCAAACGGGTCTCGCCTTAGGCCATATTACGGGTCGGATAATCAATAAATTCTCTCCCTTCGCAAATACACAATGTAACAAGCAACCCACAAAAAATTAACCGGCTCTAACAGACATAATTAGAAAACACCTACCATTAATTGGCAGGACTTGAACAGCCCCATTCCCTAAACCAACACTTCAATTCACAACCATGAAACCCCAAGAACTTTTCAACATCCTCCTCAAAATGCTCGGCATTTTCCTAATTAAAGATCTGCTCTTTGGGCTATTTGATATACTAAACTTATTGACATCACTTCTACAGGTGAACAGGGATATTGCCTTCTTCCAGTTGGTCGTGACTTTGCTATTTTGGGGATTAAATGCAGCCTTGGTATATCTGCTGATATTCAAAACAGATGATATTATAAATAAATTGAAACTAACGGCCGGATTGAGGGAAGACTTAAGCTTCAATATACATCGCTCCATTCTTTTATCCATGGCCATCATCATTGCAGGAATGGTCACCATTGCCTTGGCCTTACCGCCAACTATCAAACTTCTTTACAAATGGCTTCAATACATTGAACTAAAGAATAGAAATTTTCCCATACCGGATTTCGACTACCCTACCCTTTTTACGTATATCGGGCAATTGGTCATCGGGTTTATCTTTCTAACCCGGAAGCAAGTGATCCTGAATTTCATTGAACTGAGAAGAAAAGATAAAAACTGATACCTGTTAGCTGCTAACTTCTTACGACTCTCTTTCTTGTACTGTCTTTTCCCCCTACCGCAACGACACAAAGGTCGCAACGGTACGCATCGCTATTCCCTGCACCCCAGCCCTCCCTCTCTGCACTCTCACTTTATCTCCGATTCTCCCTCCCTGCGTCCCCATCTCTGCGCCTCCGTCCTTCTCTCAGCGTCTCCACTCTGCATCTCCGCAATTCCCTCAGCGCCTCCGCGATCCACTCTCTGCGTCTCTGTATTCCACTTAGCGTCTCCGCGATACCCGTAGAAATACCCACATAGTGGTACCTGTTTCTGTTGTATTTTTCCGTAAATTAGTAACACATTAAACCGAGTCCTCAAAGCGAATATCCTTCTCTTTTAAGACCGGTATGCCTTTCCGCCGGTAAATCCCGTTTCTATTAATGATTTCATCGGCAATTGAAAGTGAATCAGTTGCGATGACGAGTTGTGAGTGAGAGGCACGAAGTGTGGGGAATAAAATGTGAATTGTGCTAATAAACAATATATTCTGTATATCACTAACCGTATCAGAATCAGAAACTTAGTAGTATAACAAATTTATGTGGAGATTCAAATATTTACATGTTACAAGCAACCCTAAAAGGCGACGGTGCTAAAAATAAAAAAAGAAATACGACATAAAAGCCAACCGCACATTTAGCAATTTTGGTTTTGTCTGACACACAAAGCTATGCTTTTCAAAACCCAAAGAGCTAAATTTTTTAACCCTCAAATAAGGTATATATGATAGACTGGAATAGTAATAATATTTTAAAAATTAACAACGACATTGACTGTTTTAGCAATACCGAAGTTGACGGTATTGACGCCAAGATAGACGAACTTAGAAAGAGAATAGAACCATGGTTGACAGCAATTTTCCAAAGTGAACATTTTTCTTTGCTACTTGGTGCTGGACTACCGATAGGGTTGACATTTATAGCTGACATTAAAGCCCAAGGAATGGATAGAATAGAGTTTGAAAACTTTAAAGACAAAATTAAAAGCTGGGCGGACAAAAGTGCTTTAGAATTTGGTAGAGGAATCGCCAACATTGAAGATGATTTTAGGAGTGCAATTGAATTACTTCAAGGTTTAAAAATTCAAGAAGATGCTGATGCAGAAAAACTTGAAGAAGAAATAAATGCTCAACTTGATAAGTTTATTCGAAACATAATAAAAACCGAAAAAGAATTTAACAAAAGTCAAAAATATCAGGAGGCTTTAAATGTTCTGAAATCCTTTTTAATCAGCTTTTCAAGTAGAACTGCAACAAGAGAGAGAACAAACATCTTCACAACAAACTACGATAGATTCATTGAACTTGCATTAGACAATGCAGGCATTTTGACTATTGATAGATTTGTTGGGAAAATAAAACCACTTTTCAGAACAACAAAGTTGGAGTTAGATTACCACTACAATCCTCCGGGTATACGTGGAGAACCTAGATATGTTGAAGGAGTTATTAAATACACAAAGCTTCACGGCTCTATTGATTGGAAATTTGATGTAAACTCAATTACAAAATTACCTATAGAGTTCGGTGTTGATGAAAATACAACACTCATTCCAAATTCACCAAAAGACTTTTCAGTAATTTACCCTAACTCTTCAAAAGGAATTGACACAGCATTCTTTCCTTACTCTGAATTATTTCGTGATTTTTCTAATGGAGTTTGTAGACCAAATTCTGTTGTTGTTACTTATGGATACGGCTTTGGCGACACACATATAAACAGAGTGATAGAAGATATGTTAACCTTACCTTCAACTCATTTGGTAATCATATCTTTTGACAGTGCATCTGGACGAATAATGAATTTTTATGAACGAATGAATCCTGCTCAAATTACATTAATAGTAGGAAATCACATTGGCAGTTTGCAAAACTTGGTTGACAACTATTTACCAAAAGCAGCAATCGACAGAATTCAAGAAAAATTAGTAAGAACACT
>DGDD01000144.1 GCA_002385265.1 Chitinophagaceae bacterium UBA3961 | reverse complement strand
CGGTCAAACCCTACACCATAGTCAAATCCTAATAAACCAAACATCGGCAGGTAGAAACGAGCTCCCACACCGGCACTTCTTCTCAAACGGAAAGGATTGTAACTCTTATAATCGTACCAACCGTTGGCCGCTTCAAACCAAGCCATACCATAAATAGTACTGCTAGGGTTCAACGTGAATGGGAAACGCAATTCAACAGTGTATTTATTGAACATGGTGAAGAACTGAGAAGCGGTTTGCTTATCAGGGTTCACTTTAGGATCTGAGTTGTCGTAAACCGGATAACCACGATGAGCGATGATATCGTATCCTAAGATGAAGTTACCATTCGCCAAACCGGCATCACCCACTTGGAAACGCTCAAACGGAGAGAAATCCAATTTCGGATTGTATCTGCCCATGAATCCATATTTCGCAGCAGCACGGATCACGAATTGACGGCTCTTGTCTGCTCCCAAAGCGCGACCGATAGGAATGAACCATTCTGCAGTCATATTCCATTTGTGGAACTCCGGCAAACGGTAACCGTCTTCTTTGGTAACAGTTCCTTGCGATTTGAACAAAGAATAAGGAGGCGTAAACTGAGCACTCAACAAGAAGTTCGATCCACTTGTTGGGAAGATCGGGTTTGGACCCGCTGAGTTACGTGCCAACGCCACTTTAAAGTTTACGTTGTGTGAAGTACCATCCGAGATGTTCGCAAAGATGTAAGGATACTTACGCAGTTTGTACTGAGTATAGTTCAAGGAGTATACCAAGGTAAAGAAGTCATCAGGCCATTTCAATTGCTTACCCAATGAAATACTCGCACCAAAGTTCTTCAATGAAGAAGTATCGCTGAATACGTAACGATTGGTAGCATAGTTATAACCACTCTGACGGAACACACTCTTGTACAAGGCAATAGTCAAAGAGTTTCTCTTCTTTCCACCCAGCCAAGGCTCGGTGAACGAGAAGTTATAGGTTTGGAAGGCCTTACCATTCGATTGAATACGCAAACTTAATTTTTGTCCATCGCCGGTTGGTAAAGGATCCCATGATTTTCTATTGAAGATATTCTTGATCGAGAAGTTATTGAACGATACCCCTACTGTACCGGTTAAACCGATACCACCACCCCAACCGGCACTCAATTCCAATTGGTCACTCGATTTTTCTTCCAATGTATATTGAATGTCCACTGTTCCATCCTCAGGATTAGGAACGGGATTGATACCAATTTTTTCTTGGTTAAAATAACCCAATTGTGATAATTCACGTTGCGTACGGATCAAATCGGTACGGCTGAACTTCTCACCGGGCAAAGTTCTGATCTCACGACGAACCACATACTCTTTGGTTTTTTCGTTACCGGAGATCGTGATGTTTTTGATAGTAGCTTGCGGACCTTCTACCATGCGAATTTCAAAATCGATGGTATCATTATATACCGCTGTTTCTACCGGATCAACTCGGAAGAACAGATAACCATCGTCCATATACAAACCACTGATATCGCCACCTTCTTGAGAAAGTTGCTTACCCAGTTTTCTGTTCAAGGTTTCGAGATTATAAATATCTCCTTTTTTGATTCCGAGAATGAAGGTTAGAATGGAATCAGAGTATTTGGTATTTCCTTTCCAGTTGATATTTCCGAAATAATAACGACGGCCTTCATCAATTTTGATATCGATGTTCATGTTACCCTTGTCGTTAAAGTATTGGGTGTCTTTTACGATCACCGCATCACGATAGCCCAAAGAGTTGTAATAATCGATCACTTTCTCTTTGTCTTCCTCGTATTTCTTATCGTTGAATTTTGCAGAACTGAAGAGTTTAAAACGGAAATAAGGATCCATGAACTCCTTTGTTTTGGTAGGAGACAGGAACCCTGCATCGCTTAAATATTCTGCTGTGGTATATTTTTTAGATTGACCGTAGGTGCTGGAATCTTTGCTAGGATAAAGGGTGAGGCGACTCATTTCTTTCGTACCCTTCATCTGCTTTTTGATTTTCGCAGTAGAAACAAAGATGTTTCCGAAAGTCTTTACGTCGTTGATACGAACTTTTACGCCCTTAACGATATCGAAAGTAAGAATGATGGTGTTGGGAAGTGCGGGATCAGGTTTTTCTTCAATTTTTACTTTAGCGCTCTGGTACCCTTTTTCAGTGTAGTATTTTTGAATGTTTTGGATGGCGCTCATCTTCACGTTCTCTGTAACCACTCTACCTACTACTAATCCAGTTTTACCTCTCAATTCCTCGTCGTCAGATTTCTTAATGCCTTTCAAAAAGTATTTCGACAGGGCCGGGCGTTCAGAAACTCGAATTTCAAGAAACAGATTCATGTTTTCCAACTTGGTAAAGTAAACTTGTACGTTTGAAAACAGGTTCTGCTTCCACAAGTTAGTAATAGCTTTAGAGAAATTATCTGCTCCCGGAAGTAATACTTTATCACCCACATTTAATCCGGAGATTGAAATCAACAATTGCTCGTCGTAACGTTTGGTACCTACCACTTTAATTCCTGCAATTGTATATTCCTTAGGAACCCGAGAGTTCATAATGTTCAAAAGATCGGGGTCTATTGAGTCGGGAACAGTATCTTTTGAGGTCTGAGCAGTGGCAAAATTGGCGATGCCCACCAAAAAACAAAAAAAGATGAATGAATAGGTAAACGTACGCTGCATTCCGGGTTGTTTAAGCTGGGGCAAATTAAAGTGATTTAGTTGAAATGGTTTGTTAAATAGTCGCTGAAAATCGCTCAGAATAAGCTTTTTTTCGCTTTTTTGGCAGTTAACTGTTCAGGTTTGTTTCGCTTTTTACTTGAGCACTGGTTTTACCGAAGCGGCGTTCTCTTCCTTGGAAATCCAAAATGGCTTCGTAGAGGTTTTCTTTTCTGAAATCGGGCCAACGAACCGGCGTGAAATACAGTTCTGCATATGCTAATTGATACAATAAGAAATTACTGATGCGGTATTCTCCGCTGGTGCGAATCATCAATTCAGGATCGGGAAATTCGCTGGTGCTCAAATAGCGCTGTAGGGTATCCTGATTCACATCAGCTGCTTTAATGGTGCCGAGCTCTACATCGGAAGCAATTCTTTGAACTGCGTTCACTAGTTCCCAGCGACTGCTGTAACTCAAAGCCATGATCAAATGGAGGCCGGTATTGGCGGAAGTCATGTCCAGACTTTCTTTCAGCGCCTGTTTGGCGTTTTCCGGAAGCATGCTATGATCGCCAATTACATGGAGTTTGATATTGTTTTTATTGAGAGTGGCTGTTTCTTTACGAATGGTTTCAACCAATAGTTCCATCAAACCGGTTACCTCATAAGCGGGTCGATCCCAGTTCTCGGTGCTAAATGCGTAAAGTGTAAGATAGCCTACCCCCAATTCAGCACAGCCTTCCACGATATCGCGCACGCTTTCTACGCCATGAAAATGGCCGTAGAGGCGGTCCTTCCCCTTTTCTTGTGCCCATCTTCCATTACCATCCATGATAATGGCGATATGACGGGGGAGGCGTTCCGTATCGATTTGTTCTTTAAGGCTGCTCATGCTGTTTTTTAAGGCGCACAAAGTTAATGAAAAAGCCCCGTTTCGCTAGAAAATTCGTACCAGAGCGGGCAGATTGGGGTTTTGAGGGAAAGAAGAATTTGAAAGGGTTGTATTAAATTGATTGTGAATATATTATGAAGGGCTTGTTTGATTCACCGCAGCGGCGCGGCGATCGCAGCGTCTACGCAGCGTTAGCAGTCTTTCCAAATTTCCTCCATCTTCCCTCCTCCCTCATCCCTCCTATTTTTCACCACAGATTAGCCTCTGTAATTGGAGTAGCTTCACCGCAGCGACCGCTAAGTCCGCAACAAATTCGCAAAGCATTGCTGTATTTCCTCCTTCCTCGCTTCCTCTTCTCCTCGTTCCTGTATTCCGGCTGTTCAATTATTAATTATTACTTATTAATTCTTAATTATTTTTTCCTCTCCATTCCCTCGTTTTTCTCCCGTTGTATTCTGTGAAAGCTCACATGTGCAGCACAATAGGTCGAGTTAATTTCGAATCGTTAACCCAACTGCCATTGCAGTAATTCTAGAACTTGAAAACACTCACTATGACACCAGGAATTTGGATCAAACGCCTACGATTAACCAAAGACATGAAGCAGACCGCCATCGCAAAAAAGATGGGGATCACGCAACAAGCTTATTCGAAAATTGAAAACTCCCTGTGGATTCGAAAAGGGCGACTGCCCCAGATCTTATCTGCATTGGAAAGCAATATTGAAGAACTGACCAAAGTAGGTGAGTTGTTCAAGAAAAAAGACGTTATCAGCATGGAATTTCAGGAGCCTGAAATGAAAATGAGAGCGTAATGAAAAAGGCCACCAAATGGTGGCCTTTTTTTATTAGTTGGCTGTTGGACAGCGATACGATGTTAAGTTGAATGAGATGGTAAACTCTGCAAACACATACTGGTCTTTTTGTTTGGGATTTCCTCTTTGTCTGCCTTCAATACCAATAATATCGCCACGCTCGTAGCTTCTATCTTGCAATAAACCGGCAGGAGATTTAGAACCATCGGGCAACAAAGGAAATTTATCTGCACCAACATAGGTAGTGCTTACGTCATCCAGATAATCGGTAGTGGTGAATCGATTCGCAACTTCGAATCCGATGTTTATTTTTTCATTCAAGTTGAATTTTACACCCACTCCTAAAGGAAAGGCAAAGGCCATGGTGCTATAAGGCTTGCGATCGGGATAAGCATTGGTTCCTTGACCTTCGGTGCCTAAAGGACGAAGGAAATATTTTTGACCTCCCAAAAACGCATAGGGATCATAGTTGAACAATCCTACTCCTAAAGTAACATAAGGTGTAAATCGATGGTAAGGATCTCCGGGCACAAACTTGAAGAAGTTGAAATCGCCTTGCAATCCCAATTCAAAAATATTGGTATTGAAACTGAGATTTCTGCGATACATGTATTCGTTATGCGTATTGTACACATCCGAATAACCCAATTTCGCATAGTGGGCAGCTATTCGAAGTCCAATGTAATTTCCGAATTGTTTTCTGAAGAATGCGCCAACCGCCAATTTCGGG
>DGDD01000067.1 GCA_002385265.1 Chitinophagaceae bacterium UBA3961 | reverse complement strand
TCCACGGTCGATCTGCACATTATAGGTTTGCCCATCTACAATTTGATCATCAAAAACCGAGTTCCGGCCCGGGTAAAAAGGTTCACTGTTTTTTTTGGTAAAATAGCGGATGTAATTTCCAAAGCCGGGTGGGTCAGTAATACGAGCCATTAATTTTACATAAGGGGTATCAACGGAAGGTGGAGCCGGTTCCCACCATAAAGAATCCACCGTTTTTGTTAATGCCGGAATGGTTGTTGAAGAGGTATACACAATACCGTCGACCTCAATCTTTAAGTCGTATTTGGTATTAAAAGTACCAATAAAGGCAGTTTGTAGCTGTGAAGAATCAATGGAATAATAATACAAGGTGTATCCATTCACATTGGGTATCGCATACTCTTTCAAAGTATGAGTTAAAGCGCCATTCGACATCGTCACTTTGGCATTTCTCACAAAACTTCCTGCTAAAATATCGGGGCTAATTTTAGAAAAGTAATTGACAGACTTTGATAGAATAACAGTTGGTGCTTGACCACTTTCAATGCTCGCCTCCACCACTAGCAGTGGATCGCTATTTTCGGGAGTAAAACTGATCGACTTTTCACAAGAAGAGAACAATACAGTTGCTAAACACATTCCTAGGATTTGGTTCCATTTCATATCAGGGGCAAAGTTACCATTCTAAACTAAACATCAAAAGGATGATAATTGTTAAAATAGAGGCAAAAAAAATCCCGTCGGAAACTCCGACGGGACGGTACTATAACCCATTAAAATTTAACCCAAATAAGCTTTCAGAGCATTGCTATAGCGTGCTTTTTGCAGACGCTTAATAGCTCTTTCTTTGATCTGACGAATACGTTCTTTGGTAAGATCGTATTTCTGACCAATTTGCTCAATTGTAACGCCATTTTCGCCATCCAAACCAAAATAAGCATTTACAATTTCAGCTTCACGTGGACTTAAAGATTTCAACACACGGCGAATTTCGTTTCGGAGTGAATCTTTCATCACATCGTCATCGGTATCGTCGGCGCCTTCTAATAAATCACCCATGGCTACGTCTTCTGCTTCGTGAACAGGAGCATCCAAACTGGTGTGACGTGTATTACTTTGGAAAATATTATTGATTTCTGTTTCACTCATTTCCAACAATTCAGCTAACTCTTCAGTAGATGGCTCGCGTTCGTGTTCTTGTTCGAAAGCCATATAAGCTTTGTTTGCTTTATTGTAAGTTCCGATCTTGTTTTGTGGAAGACGAACCAGACGTCCTTGCTCGGCCAAAGCCTGAAGAATCGACTGACGAATCCACCAAACAGCGTAAGAGATGAATTTGAAACCTTTTGTTTCATCAAAACGTTGTGCCGCTTTAATCAAACCTAAATTTCCTTCATTAATCAAATCGCTCAATGATAAACCTTGGTGTTGATACTGTTTTGCTACAGATACAACGAAACGAAGGTTCGCCTGTACTAACTTGTCTAATGCTCTCTGATCTCCCATTTTAATGCGCTGGGCAAGTACTGTCTCCTCTTCGGGAGTGATCATCGAAATCTTAGAGATTTCCTGAAGATACTTTTCTACTGCCTGCGAGTCGCGATTGGTGATCTGGGTAGCAATTTTGAGCTGTCTCATATTCGTAATAAAAGTTATGACTGTGACCGAATGGTGGGTACAGGATCAACAATCTAAAGACTAAGTATGTTCAAGGTAGGTTGCAAAGCCCTTGCTAACAGGCTGTTAAAAGCGTCCAATCCATTAAACCGTATGGACAAATGTAAACATCAAATTTGAGAATTCATAGCCTTTCAACTCCTTTAACTCCCCACTTACCCCAGTTTTTCCTTTAAACCGGTAGTGTTAATACCTATTCAAATCGAATGTAACCCAATACGGGCGTCATTTTCAGTTTTTTTAACATTATTGTGCGAAAACTGATTTTTTTTTAAAAAAAGTTGCGGAAATTTTTTCACTGTTGTGAATAGTCGTCTTATCAATTCTCGTCAATCTTTATAAAAGATTGATTATCAATAGAGATATTCAATTGTTCCAGAAGGGCTATGAAGTTCCAATTTTTTGTTTTCTGAAGCTTCTACCCTTCCTACTATTTGCGCCTCAATACCAAGTGATTGCGCCATTTGAATCATTCCAACAGCGGCTTTTTCGGTGGTGAATACTTCCAAGCGATGTCCCATATTGAATACTTGATACATTTCCCGATCATCACTTCCCGATGCATCCTGAAGCATGGGAAATATAACCGGTGCTTTCATTAAATTGTCTTTTACGATTCTGAAGTTACCGGGTAGGTATTTCATACACTTGGTTTGTCCCCCACCGGAGCAATGTATCATGCCCTTCACATCGGAAAACATTTCGGAGAGCAGTCCCTTTACCAAAGGTGCGAAGGTTCTTGTAGGACTAAGAAGTAAGTCTCCAACGGTCAAATCTTTTACAAGTTCTTTTTCGGTGGCTGTAGCCTGCTCGATGTAGTTTGTGGGAATTTTATCCGTGAATCGATAAGGGCCGATATATACAACGTTTTGGTCTAATCCATTATCAAAAGATTCCGGAAATTCGGATGCATACCATTTAGACAAAGCGTCGTGACGAGCGCTTGTTAACCCATTGCTAGCAATTCCACTGTTATAAGCAGACTCATACTTTGTTTTACCGGAGCTAGCAAATCCTACGATAACTTGTCCAGGAGCAATATCATTGTTTGTTACCAATTTTTCTTTGGGCCATCTGGCGGTCATTGTGCCATTCACAGCTATCGTACGAACAACGTCGCCCACATCAGCTGTTTCGCCTCCCAAATAATGAATATTTACTCCATAAGTTTTGAGTTCGTCGAATAATTCTTGCGTACCATTGATGATTTCTTCCAGCACTTCACCGGGTATTAGTCGTTTGTTGCGATCGATGGTGGAACTGAAGAGTAAATTATCGTTAATTCCTACACAAAGAAGGTCGTCAAGATTCATCACCACTGCGTCTTGTGCAATTCCTTTCCAAACCGATTTATCGCCCGTTTCTTTCCAATACAAATAAGCTAAGATGCTTTTGGTGCCGGCCCCGTCGGCATGCATTAAATTCACCCAATTGGCATCACCGGTGAGAAAATCGGGGTAAATCTTGCAAAATGCGTGTGCAAATAGCCCCTGGTCTAGTTTTTCAACCGCCTTATGTACCTCTTCTTTTTGGGCTGAAACCCCTCTTTTGGAATACAAGCTCATATTGGTGAATTAGGTGGCAAATGTCCGCCATTTTTCCTTGTCTCCGAAAATAAATTCAAGTCAGTTTTTCACTATTCTTTCACGTTAATGCAGGTTTAAGTAATTTTGCAACCCCAATATGCAAGTTCATTACGGAATAAACGATTTACCACAGTTTCAAAAGGCAGTAATTACCATTGGAACCTTCGATGGCGTTCATCTGGGTCATGAATACATTTTAAATCAACTGAAAAAAGAGGCCGCCGCTATCGGAGGCACTTCAGTTTTAATAAGTTTTCACCCTCATCCGAGGCATATTGTTTCTCATTCCGGCCAACCGCTCAGTTTATTAACCACTTTAGAAGAACGTATTCTTTTATTGAGAAAAGCAGGTATTGATCATTTGGTAATCATCCCCTTCACTGAAACGTTTGCCAAAATGGACGCTACCTCCTATGTTCGTGATTTTTTAGTGCGGTATTTTTCTCCCCAAGCAATTATAATAGGTTACGACCACCGATTTGGTGCAAACAGATCCGGCAACTTTGCCTTGCTTGAACAACTTCAATCGATCTATCGATATCAATTGAAAGAAATTCCTGCCCAAGTTCTGGAAGCAAACGCCATTAGCTCAACGCGTATTAGAGAAGCCTTGGGCAAAGGTTTGGTACGTGAAGCCAGAACCCTTCTCGGGTATCCATATTTTTTTGAAGGATTGGTGGTAAAAGGAAACCAACTTGGACGAACCATTGGATTTCCAACTGCCAACCTAAACATTGTTTCTCCCGACAAACTCATTCCAAGTAACGGCGTATACGCAGTGAAAGCAACTGTTCAAACTAAAGCGTATACCACACAAGAAAATCCTGTAAAATTGAAAGGAATGATGAATATTGGAATACGCCCAACTGTAGGAGGAATGAACAAAGTGATAGAAGTTAATCTCTTTCAATTCAATCAAGATATTTACGATCAATTTATTAGAGTAGAATTGATCGATTTTATTCGAAATGAGCAAAAATTTGCCGGTTTAGATGCCTTAAAAGCACAACTAAATCAGGATCAATCAACTGCGGAATCTATCTTGATTTAAAAAACAACACTCGCTCTAACTAGTTGATTTACAATTAATTTACGATAAGTCAAAAATAATTGTAAAATACCCGAAGAAAGTCTTGGGGAATCAGATTTTGAACTAAATTTGACTTCCATCAGTTACTACTACTCCCCATTAATTCTTACAACTTACTAACCCACTCTGTGCTGTATTTCTATTTAACCATTTAAACTGGAGTGTGTATGTATTCGTATTCATTATTGGAGCCCCGTTGCTTTTACTTAATACAAGAAAAGCCGGATTCAGCTGTTACCGTTATTGAAGTAACAGTTGAAACAGATCATTGTGTATATATCAAAAAATATGGTCAGGTACTGGAATACGACTGGAAAAAAAAGTCGGATAACATGCACGATATCATAGAATGTATGACCGATGAAAAAGTGAAGGAATTCATGACGGTATTTTATGAAGGATGGGATGCCTACGAAGAAGAGGATGAATAGGTCTCCCCTTCTTAGTCACAACTAAATTTTCCTAAGTATTATTCCTTAGTATGTCAATTTTAAGTTCAAGTTCACATCGAAGCATTTAACTTAGTACGTATCTGATGAAAAGTGAGAACAATGTCTGTAATAAATTATAGCAATAGTATTGTTGAGATTGTAAACAATCCCTTTTCAGCTTTGTGTAAGCTGAAAATAAAGCCCGTTCAAGTAGAATTGGGGTGGTTGTTTTTATACAACATACATGGTGAAATGGTGTTGGAGCAGCAAATACAACTGAACAAAGACGAACAAGAATTCATCCTTCCTACATCGTACCTTAAAAATGGTGCGTACTCTTTACATTTCAAAACGCAACACTCTAAATTATTCATTGTGCTGCCACTTCAGAAAACATCTTTCTCTTAGATGTATTTTCTTTCTTTATGTTTCATGTATGCAAAGGAGGCAATTATTATTGCTATTAGAGAGGATATATAGTAGATCAGAAAATTATCAATATCTGTTCCGGCAACTTTTATTACGTAGTCGAAAATATAGATCACGATAAAGGTTCCATATGCGAATAACAAGGCGATGTAAATGTAAATCATCGCATTTTCCGATGCTGAGTGTTCTAACTTCATCATGTATTGGGCGATTTCAGCCAACACAACAAAAAGTACGATCAAAAGCCCAATGGCCAGAGTATATTTAGCGGCCTCATACTGCCATCCTTGTACAATGAAAAACAACAACTGCATAGCCAACAAACCCGGAGCCGCGAATTTTGTAATGGTTTTTATGAAACTATACTGTGTAGCAATCCCTAGTATGAATAAAATGATGGGAATATCGAACATATTGTATACAAGTGTCACCATCTGTAGTGTTTCGCGGGGAATACCCGGAACTCGATCCATGATGTTGATTATTCCTGTAAGGAGCCAGTAACAGGAAAAAAGCAAGAGTGGAGTTTGCTTCCACATTTTTTTGATAGCCAGTAATAGAATAGGAATGAAATATGCAATGCTAGCGGCAATTGAAACGATATTGTAGATTTCGGCTTTCACAGTTCGGATATTTTATCTAACCTTTAATCGTATACGAAAGCTCTTATATTGTAATGATATTTTATATTCAGTATTAGTACTTTTTTAACCTTTTGCATAAAATACGATGTTTGCTAAGAAACTACGGTAACCCCCGCTGTTAGTAAAAACTACATTCCTCATGAAAAGCCAGACAGGTATTGAGTTACCGACTTTCTTTCATTTCTGAATTTCCTTCCATTCGGCAGTAACTAGGGAGATTGGGTAAAATAATAGGCTTAAAAAAACGCTTCCCCATTCCATAAATGGGAAACGTTCCGAAAAAACCTGTATAGGGGTATGTTTGCTTAGAATAAAAATGAAGAAAACTCTTAGGAATCGGTCAAATCACGTATTTATACGAACTAATACAACGTAGTATTTCGAGCAAAATTCGTGAAGAATACGAAATGGGAGGTAGAAATCTGAAGCCTGAAAAAGGAGCAGATTTGCTCTATGCGGGTAAGAAACTGTACACTACTTTTGTATCAGTTACAACGGTCCAAAACATCCTAAGAAATCCGATCCAAAATCCAAGTCCGAATCCAATATCAAGTTTAAAACCGGACAAGTCCAAGATCCAAGAAAAACGAAGATCCAATAGCTATCGAGAAATCGAAACCGTCCTAAAATCCTTGAAACCAAACGTCCAAGATCCAAAGAAATCCGAATCCACCAATCTTATGAACCAAACCCGGTCATCATCCTTGAAACCAAAATGGAATTGAATCTAATGCCGACGAAGACTTAATGGTAGATCGACTGAAAAAATTGTCCCGCCTCCAAAGAGGCGGGATTTTTGTTTTATATACATGCTACTTCGTAATTTTAGTTCATGAAACTGATTTCGTTCCTACTATTAACCATCGTAATGGTTTCGTGCGCATCTGCACAAGACCAGGTTCCCCCAACCGATTTTAATTCCGGTATTCAGCAAAAGAATATTCAGATTTTAGATGTTCGAACAGCTGAAGAGTTCAAATCGGGTCACATCAAAGGTGCATTGCAAGCCGATTGGAACAATAAAGCACAATTCAACGATCGCACGCAGTATTTGAATAAAGAGCAGAAAGTATACGTCTATTGTTTATCGGGTGGTAGAAGCGCTGCTGCTGCCGGCATGTTGCGAGGAAAAGGCTATTCAGTTGTTGAATTGAAAGGAGGAATGATGGCTTGGAAAGCCGCGGGAATGCCGGTAGAAGGAGCTAGCACCGGTCCTCAAATGACTTCTACCGACTACCAAAAAGCAATAAACAGTAATTCGGTGGTATTGGTGGATTTTGGCGCGGAATGGTGTCCCCCTTGCAAAAAAATGGAGCCTGTTCTCGCTGATTTGATCAAAACCAACGGCAACCAATTCAAATTGGTGAAAGTTGATGGCGGCAAAGACAATGACATCATGAAACAAGAAAAAGTAGAAGCCCTGCCGGTATTTATAGTATATAAGAATGGAAAAGAGGTATGGCGCCATCAAGGAATTGTTTCGAAGGAAGACTTACTAAAAGCGATACAATAGTACCATGATTAAGTTAAGATTATTGGGGGCAGCGCTTTTACTCAGTAGCTGCCTTTTTTCACAAAAAATCACTGAGTTATCTTCAGGAACAACAGCCTCTTTTAGGGGGTTACATGCTGTTTCTAAATCCATTATTTGGGCAAGCGGTAGCGCCGGAACTATTGGTAAATCACTGGATGGAGGTGTTAGTTGGCAATGGCAGCAAATCAAAGGCTTTGAAAAAAGAGAATTCAGAGACATACATGCTTTTGATGAGAAAAATGCATTGGTCATTGCCATTGCAGAACCCGCTCAAATTCTTAGAACCAACGATGGAGGCAAAAACTGGCAAATTGTTTTTACCGACTCTACCAAAGGAATGTTTCTGGATGCCGTTGACTTTTTTGACGCCAAAAACGGATTGGTGGTGGGTGACCCTATTAATGGTGAGGTTTATTTTGCGTCGACTACGGATGCCGGAAATACTTGGAAAAAGTTGGTGCAAGAAAATTCAATTCAAGTAACAGAAGGGGAAGCATTTTTTGCTTCGAGTGGCACTAATATTCGCATGACTTCACCCAAATCATTCTTATTGGTTTCGGGAGGGAAGGCGTCTAATTTCTATATCAATACAAGCAAAACAGTGCTGCCTTTAAAACAAGGAGCGGAAAGCACAGGGGCGAACTCCATTGATCAACACAAATCAACCTTGATTGTTGTTGGAGGCGATTTTTCTAATGATAAAGACACTGCAGCAGCTTGCGCTGTTAGTTTTGATAAAGGAAGTCATTGGAACTTGTTTTCGTTGGCCAGTGGATACAAAAGTTGTGTAAAGTATGTATTTGGGAAAACATGGATCAGTAGTGGAACTTCCGGGGTCGATATTTCAAACGACAATGGCAAAACCTGGAGGAATTTCAGCAAGTTGTCTTTTCATGTAATCAGTGTTGTTCCCAGAGCAAAGAAAGTGATTTTGGCCGGAGGCCGCGGTAGATTTGCTACTATTGAATGGTGATCTTACTTTTTAAACATAAAAAATACGGCTCCTAAAATAAAGGCAAAGCTCACAAGGTATTTCCAGTGAAACGGTTCTTTTAGAACCACTACAGCAAACACCGCAAAAACAATCAGCGTAATAACTTCTTGACTAATTTTCAGTTGGTATGCTGTCATTCCATTTGCGTACCCCATTCTATTTGCAGGCACCATCAAACAGTACTCAAAAAAAGCGATAGCCCAGCTAATTAGAATTGCTTTCCAGATAGGAATTTCCTTTTCAGTAAGATGTCCATACCAAGCAAAAGTCATGAAGATATTGGAAGCTAAGAGTAGTAAGAAGGTCTTGATCATATCCAGAATTGAGCCTCAAAATTAGGCATCAAAAGCTAAATAATTCTAGATGGAAACCCTATTGTGAAAATTACGATTGTTAATTATTGAAAGAAGTAGTGCCCAATAAAAAAAATTCCGGTCAATAAAAATTGACCGGCTCAGACAATTGATGTAGCAACCTCGTAATCAGGCCTAAAGGTACACCCTTAGGTATTTGCCAACAATAGTAAATACACTAGTAAAGCAATGAATATTTACGTAGAAAAAAGCCGGAACATATGTTCCGGCT
>DGDD01000267.1 GCA_002385265.1 Chitinophagaceae bacterium UBA3961 | reverse complement strand
TTCATACAAGAGTTCTAATTTTTGCAATTGAATGCCTGTAAAAATTAGAACTCTTGTATGAACAATTGGTTACAGATGATGAATTGATGCAGGAGCTTGAAGAAATCATTCAATATGCTTCTAATAGGATGAAATACACGATCACTAGTGGTACTGAAATTTATGAATTCGTTGAAGACAAGCTAAACATCTATCCCATTGGCTTAGTACCCATTGAATCGAATGAAGGGTATTTCTTTTTAAGCAGCGGTGAGCAACTCACCACGCGTATCTACCGCTATCGCTTGAATATTATTGAAAAGCAACAAGAACGTTATCGTACCATGAAAACGGAGTACATGGGCGATTATCGAAGAAGCTTTGTAAATACCTATGAAGGAGTGAAGTTGAATTTGATTAAAGAGCACAAAGACCTTCCTAATCCGGCTGTGTATACCATTGAAACTGAACTTCAATTCCCAATCGACGAAACCTTGCTGCCCATTGCAAAAAGAAGTTTGGTACGTTATATCATGAGCTAACCCGCTTTTCATAAGAAAAAAGGCTGTCGGAATAGTTCGCGACAGCCTTTTTCTATTATTCATTTACTTCTAATCCCCAATCTATTCCTTTATCAATAGCAGGAACGCCATCGGTCAACCATTTAGCAGGTTTTGCACCTTTTAAGTGATAGTCGAAAAATTGTCCTAAACGAACAGACAAGTCTTTTCTGTTTCTTCTCTCAACCAAGTTGTGATCTTCATCATTGTATTGTAGTAACCACACTTTTTTATTCAATCTGCGTAAAGCAGTGAAGTATTCAATCCCTTGGTACCAAGGAACTGCACCGTCTTTATCGTTGTGCATGATTAACAATGGAGTAGTCACTTTATCAGCTGCAAATAAAGGAGAGTTTTTCAAATACAAATCTCTTCTTTGCCATAAAGTAGCACCGATACGACTTTGAGTTCGTTCGTATTGGAATTGGCGGTTCAAGCCACTTCCCCATCGAATTCCACCGTAGGCACTAGTCATGTTTGCCACGGGTGCTCCGGCACCGGCTGCTGCAAACATTTTAGTTCTTGTAACAAGGTAGGCTACCTGATATCCACCCCAACTTTGCCCTTGAATAGCCATTTTTGTACTGTCTACATAAGGCAATTTCGCCATGTACTTTGCACAAGAAACAACACTGTTATAGGCACTTTCTCCGGGCTCACCGTTTTTGTAGTAAATATTGGGATCTACAACAATGTATCCATTACTAACGAAATAAGGAATGTTCACTGTTGAAGCTGAAGGCGCGGGTGCACGGTAATTGTACAAACCGTCTGCATCTCTTTCGTAGAAATAATAGATCACCGGATATTTTTTCTTCGGGTCGAAGTTCTCCGGTTTGAACACCAAACCTTCCGCTTCTTTACCATCGAACATTTTCCATTTGATGAGTTCCGCTGTTAGCCAATTGTAGGAATCTTGCTGTGCCGCGATATTTGTAAGTTGCGAGAAACCTGCCAATTCTTTACTAGCATATAATTCAGCCGATTTAATTGTAGACTTCTGAACCAAATATGTAGTTGCGTTTTTGGCTTTGGTAACTGTCATCACACTTACTTCTTGCATGAACTTCTCAAAAGGAAGCGCATTGGACCCCAGTTTCAAAGTATAGATGCCCGACTTTTTGTCAACGGTATTGAATGCTCTAAGCAACAATTCTTGACCATTTTCTAGGAAACGTTCTTCAGGATTGGTTCTATTGTAACGCAGTTCCATTTTATTCTTTCTTCCAACTCCCATGGTAATGTTCACGGGTGGTTTGATTCCTTCTGGATCCAACCCCCAGATGTCGTACTTATCATAGATATATACCATTTCATCATTTGCTAACCAACCTGCAACACCGTGTGGTGGTGGATCATCGGGATGATCGTCTTCTTCATCCCAAATAGGAGCTTTTACTCCTTTCGAAATGGCCGCAGTTTTTCCGGTTTGAACATTGTATGCGAAATAGGTTTTGTTCAGCCAGTTGTACCAGAATACATACTTACCTGAAGGCGATGCGCTGTATTGACCACGAATGGTATCAGCTATTTTTTTTCTGCTACCATCTTTGGTACTTACTATATAAGCAGACATTTTGCTGAAACCTTGCCACTGATCGGCTATGCGATAACCTTTTGATGTGGCAGCAAGCACATAATCAGCATTACCCTGATTTACAGTCTGTACAAAATCATCATCGCTGTTTCCTAACCATACAAACGACGCTGCTCCTTTATTGAAAACCGCCAATTGACTTCTTCTCAAATCAGCTTGAACTTGCAGTAATTGTTGAGGCTGTAAGTTATCGTCGTTGTAATGCCAAACGTCTAATCGGGCAGTTTCAAAATCGACTAGGGTTGTGTCTTTCGGCTTGCGAATGTTCGCCCATCCAAAGTAAAGTTTAGATCCGTCTTTACTGAATTGATTGTTGAAATCAGGGCTTACGGTGAAGCCATTGCGAACGCCAGTGGTGGAACGATCGGCTTTTACAACAGCTTCTTTCATACCCTTTTCAAAGTAGATAAGCTTGTAGAATTTCTGTAAAGCTTTGGCAGCACTGTCTCGTTCAGCTACAAACACAACTTGCTTGCCCGCATCATCGAATGCATAATTCTTCGCATCATTGAATTTCTTGAAAATAGTATCGGCTTTGAAATCTGAAGTATTAATCAATACTACGGAAGCCTGTATAGTACTGTCGCCGGTTTTCTTACTGGTTTCAATCAGTAAAGTTGATCCTTGTTCATCGAAGAGGTAATCTGTTACTAATTTGTATTTCTTTTCCTCTGCTGTTTTCAAATTGCGCAACACCAGTTCTGTGCCTTCTTCAAAAGGATCTTCCGGAGTTTTAGGCGTAGCCGGGCGATCTTTTTTAGCAGGTGCCAGTACACTGATTCCTTTTGTTTTTGCTTCGAGTGCTTTTGCTCTTAAACTATCAGCTACACGTATTAGGCTGTCGGCCATTTTAGTAAGGTTGTTCAATTGCGTTGCTGAATCGGGTGCTACGCGAGGCTTAGGAGCTTCAGGCAATGATTTTTCATTCAAATAGGCGATCCAGTTTCCTTCTCCTTTTGCCGGAGTTTTGAAAGATTTTACACGAGCAATTTTCAACACACTGTCTTTTCCTAGTTCAACAATTGCCAGCGTATCTTTCGGCATATCGTCAGGACGCTTTTTCTTTATGCGTGCATCTCGGGTATCCTTGAACAAAGGACGTATTCGAAACACTACAAAACGGCTATCGGGGCTAATAAAAGCTCCATAGCCGCGTGGCACTTCTTTTTTATAGGTATTCTCCAGTGATTGGATCACAAGCATACCATCTCCTTCTTGTGGATTAATGGAATACACTGCGTATTGTCCGTTGTTGGAAATTTGACGCTCGCCTAGTGATTTCCAGCCATCATAAACGCTGTGATCGAGCGGCTTTTTCTGTGACATGGCTGTAAGTGCAATAGCCATGAACAGGAATAAGACCTGAATT
>DGDD01000158.1 GCA_002385265.1 Chitinophagaceae bacterium UBA3961 | reverse complement strand
TATTACTTAATTAATTATTAATTCTCATCCTCCCTCCTGTATCTAAACCTTTCCCCTCCCTACTTGTTCTCTTCTCATGCACACTGTTGTTTGGTTCAAGAAAGATTTACGATTGAGCGATCATGCTCCACTTCAGGCAGCACTGGAGTTCGCGGAGCCAATCATCTTATTGTATTTATTTGAACCCGCAGTTTGTTCGCAGCCCGACTATGATGATCGGCATCATCAGTTCATTTTGCAAAGTTTGAAAGACATTCAAGCGCAGCTAAAACCGGCACACATTGTTATTTTAAAGGAAGATGCAGAAACTGCATTCTCATTGCTTCATCAACACTATCCAATTAAGCGCACAGTTTCTTATCAAGAGATTGGAAATGCAGCGAGCTTCAGTCGCGATAAAAAGATAAAGGCATTTTTCCGTTACCATAAAATCGATTGGATAGAATTTCCGACCAATGGAGTACAACGGGGCTTGAAGAAAAGACAACAATGGAATAAATATTGGTTTGAAGTAATGGAAGCTCCTCTAGTGAATATCGATGTGTTAGCTTTAAAATCTCGACTAGTAAAAGAAATCCTCTTCCCGGAATTTGAAATCAAAATAGTGCAGCATCCTCATCGACAACCGGGTGGGCGTATCAATGCTGAGCGGTATTTGAAGAGCTTTTTCACAGAGCGCTATTTGAACTATCAACGTTATATATCAAAACCGGAAGAGGCCCGCCGTTCCTGCAGTCGCCTTTCTCCATACCTAAGCTTCGGTGTATTGAGTATGCGAGAAGTGTATCATTCTTTGAAAGCCGCTAAACAAACCGGCAATAAGAAAACGCTTTCTTTCTTTGGGTCAAGAATACTGTGGCACTGTCACTTTATTCAGAAATTAGAAACCAACTATAAAATTGAATGGGAAAACATGAACCCCGCTTTCAATTCAATTCGACAAGATAGGAATGAGCCCTTTTTAAGAGCATGGAAAGAAGGAACCACGGGTATACCAATTGTTGACGCTTGTATGAGATGTGTGAATGAAACGGGCTATTTGAATTTTAGAATGCGCAGCATGCTTGTTTCGTTTCTTACGCATCATTTATGGCAGCCATGGCAGGCGGGGGCACATCATTTGGCGCGTCAATTTCTCGACTATGAGCCCGGAATTCATTATCCGCAGTTTCAAATGCAAGCAGGCACTACCGGTATCAATACCATTAGAATGTACAATCCAATAAAGCAGGGTATGGACCATGATCCAACCGGAGCCTTTATTCGCAAATGGGTACCCGAGTTGCAATCTTTGCCTGCACCATTCATTCATGAACCATGGAAAATGACTCCACTAGACCAATCACTTTGTAATGTATACTTGGATAAACATTATCCCAATCCAATAATCGATATTGAAGCTGCTGCCAAATATGCCCGCGAACATTTATGGAAAGTAAAAAACAGCAAAGAAGCAAAACAGTGGAACAGGCAGATATTGGGTACGTTGACGGAGAGGGAGAGGGAGGAGGAGAATGAATAATTAATAAGTAATAATTAATAATGAAACAGCCGGAGTACAGGAACGAGGATAAGAGGAGACGAGGAAAGAGGAAATACAAAGAGAGGGCAGCGCTGCGTTTCCGCTGCGGACGCTGCGCCGCTGCGGTAATGAAGCACTTTAAATATTCAGTCTTTTCCCTTTACCGCAAAGAAACAAAGTACGCAACGGTTCGCAACGAAAAACTTAGCGAATCCTCTGCGCCCTTTGCGATCTTAGCGGTAAAGAAAATGTCAGTCTAATCGAAAACCTTTGCCCTTACTGTAATTCCTAAGCTTCTTACACTCAATCACTTATCTTTTTTTAAGAACATTTTATCGGTTTTTACTTTCATTGGCCGAAAATTTGCCCTTTATTTACCAAAATCCCCGCACTATGGAAAACATTCAAACACTTGTAGCTTCTATGTTTGAAAAAGAGCAATTGATTCACGCTCTTGAGAAAGAAAGTAAAGTAAGCAATGCACACTATCATCATTTGGTTTTGCAAAATCCGGATAGAGTATTCTCCGATGACGAAGTGGTGATGATTCAAAAAGTATACAGCAAGTTGCAATCCATTAAAAAGCAACAACAAGAACTACAACTTCAAATACTATCTATCAAAGAAACATTAAAAGGATATGTGGCGCCGTTAGAAGGCGGCCGATGGAAACATCGTACCAATGATCCGATGCATCCCTATATTGAGTTCTGGTTAGAAGACGAAGATTTGTGCTATGCAAGACTGAATCAGCGAGAGTGGAACCTTGTTAGTTAATAATTAAGAATTAATAATTAATAATGGAACAGCCGGCAGTCTGCATGAGAAATATAGTATAGGTAAGATAGAGGAAGAAGCGCGCCATTGCACGAAAACAAATACCTTTTCGCGTGTTTCAATTCATTCGCCTGAACTCTTGCGCTCTCAATTATTAATTTTTAATTATTAATTATTCTGAAAGCTTTTCCGCACCATCTCCCGATGACTGTGTCCCCATTCAGACAGAGTATCTAACACAGGCTTGAGAGTATGACTGTATTCGGTGATTTCGTATTCTACCACTACGGGTGTGCCGGTATGAACCACTCTGCGAATGAACCCATTCAATTCGAGTTCTTTCAATTCAGACGATAATACCTTGGCAGAAATGCCCTCCAACAAGCGTTGTAGCTCATTAAAACGGCGTGTTTTCTCTAATATGGCAATAATGATTCTCAATTTCCATTTCCCACCGATGGCATACAAGGCATCGCCAACAGCGGCTAATTTTGCTTCGCAAGTCGATATACGACATTGACTTCCAGCTACTTCTGATTTTTCTACCATAATACTAACTAAAAGGTTATTACTTACATATTGTAAAGTGCTTACAAATTGTAACCAAATGTAGGTAATTTTGAGTTCTCAACCAAATAATCGCAGATCGGGAACCAAGTTTGAACCATTCGCAGCTGAAATGGTTATTGACTCACCCTCCTTTTCTAAACGCGATTGATACCTAACTACGATTGGTTTGCCAACCATTTATTAAAGTATTAAAACATAGTGTATGAAATTATCAGAAGCATTGCAGTGGCGCTATGCCACAAAACGCATGAACGGAGAACGCGTTCCTGCCGAAAAATTAGAAGCTATTTTAGAAGCCATTCAATTGTCGCCTTCTTCAATGGGATTGCAACCCTACAATGTTATTCTAATTGATGATGAAGCTACAAAAGCGAGTTTGAAAGCTGCTGCATACAACCAACCACAAATTACAGAAGCGTCTCATTTGTTGGTATTTGCGGCATGGGATGACATTACCGCAGAAAACGTTGACTTCTACTTACAAGAGATCATTCAAACTAGAAATGTAAGTGCAGAAAGTTTAGACGGGTTTAAAGCTGCATTGATGGGAATTGTAACCGGAAGAACAAAAGAACAAAAATATGAGTGGGCTGCTCGTCAATCGTACATCGCATTCAGCAATGCCATTACCGCAGCTGCATTCGAAAAGGTAGACGCTACTCCCATGGAAGGTTTTGTTCCTGCTGAAGTTGACAGAATTCTCGGCCTGGAGAAAAAAGGATTGCGCAGTGTTACCATTCTCGCCCTTGGTTTTAGAGATGAAAAGAACGACTATATGGTGAGTCAGAAGAAAGTGAGAAGATCGAAAGAAGTGTTGTTTGTGAAGAAAGAGCAGTTGAATTAATAATTAAGAGTTGAGAATTAATAATCAAACAGCCGAGTTAATTAATAATTAATAAGTAATAATTAATAATGAAACAGCCGGGGAGATGATTGGTGAATTTGGGAGTTTGTGAATGTGGTTATGAAATAAAGAGAGACTGCCAGCGCTGCGAAACCGCCGCGATCGCTGCGCCGCTGCGGTAAAAAAAAACACTAAAAATATTCAATCAGTATATTTTACCGCAAAGAAACAAAGTACGCAAGAGTTCGCAACGAAAAACTTAGCGATTTCTCTGCGTTGGGCTCTTCGCGGTGAACAAAAGAAGCGCTCCTTTCCCAAAAATACCTAGCAGCACGGATGCCAATTCATAAACTGAATAGTAGATTTGAAGTACTATTCAGTTTATGAAACGCATTCTGGTCATATTAATATTGGTATTGGGTACAGTTGCATGGGACAAACCCTCAACAGGCCCTCAGAAACTTGCGTTGATCATAGCTATTGGCGATTATTCCCCCGCAACGGGCTGGAAATCGATCAGTTCTCAGAATGACATCAAATACATCAAGTCTGCATTGATGGATCAAGGTTTCGAAGCGCCTAATATTGATACCATTACCAACGCCGCGGCTACACGAGTGGGTGTAATAGCTGCCATAGATCGACTTATTGCAAAGGCTAAACCCGGTGATATCATCGTTTTTCACTATTCAGGTCATGGTCAACAGCTCTTCGACGACAATGGCGACGAAGCAGATGGCTATGACGAAGCCATAGTTCCCTACGATGCGAACATGCGCTATAGTCCGGGCGTGTATACCGGCCAGAACCATATTCGAGACGATGAGTTAGGGGCAAAGTTCAAGCAATTAAAAAATAAGATAGGTGTAAACGGTAGTTTGTTGGTGTTGCTGGATGCTTGTCATTCGGGTACTGCTACTCGTGGTCAAGAGATGGCCATTACGCGCGGTGCCGATATCAAATGTGAGCCCGCAAATTATCATCCTGCATTGCAAGCACCGAATAAAGAAGGTGTATTCGACGATGCAGGTTTACTCAACAACATGGTGGTGATCAGCGCTGCTAGTGCCGATCAATTGAACTATGAAACCAAGGACGCCGAAAACAACGGTGTGGGCTCATTGAGTTACGCATTTAGCAGAGCCATTTCTCAAATCAAGGGTCCGGTCAACTACAAAATTCTTTTTGAAAAAATTAAGACGGATATTCAAAACTGGAAGCCGTTTCAATCTCCTCAAATTGAAGGCAATACCTCTTTGGCTGTAATGGGCGGAAAGACCATAGCGAGTCCCGACATTATTCGAATAACTCGTTGGAATGCCGATCAAACCATTGAAATTCCAAGAGGTACCCTACATGGAATCATCAAGGCCTCTAGTTTCTCATTGTACCCAATTGATGTTACCGATTTTAAAAATACTACGCCTATTGCAAAGGGAACTATTCTACATACTGCCTTGAGTTTTAGTGTAGGTAGTATTGAAGGGACTGTTCCTGATAAGTCGAAAGCTTATAACGTAGTGTTTGATTCGAAGAGTTTTGGTGATATGGCAGTTTCTGTGAAATTGGGCGAGGATCTTGCTCAATCGGCGGAAGTAATTCGAAACAAACTGGCCGCCTTGCCTTATATTAGTTTGAATCAGTCGTCTGCCGACATTGCTATTAATACGTTCATTGATCCGACTACACAACAAAAGCAATGGCAGGTATTGGCAGTGAACGACAGTGTTTTGTGGAAGAAAGATTGGAATTCAGGAGGACTTTCCGAAGTAGATGCCGATGCTATTAAAGAACAGGTTAAGCAGTATGCAAGAGCGCAGTATTTGCGGTCCATTTATACTTCGATGGATGCTGTATTTCCTTACGTGGCTGTTGACATTATTCCAGGTATTATTAAAACGGTGAACGGAGTTGATACCTTGATTGTACAGAAAACCATTGATCAACAAAAAAATGCAAAGGGAGATGTTCAGTTCTTGGAGGCCAACGATGAACAAGAAAAGAATGAAGGATTTGTGATCCGGATTCGTAACATGCAAGATTATGCGATCTATTTGAGTGTATTGGATATTATGCCCGACAATGCAGTAGCAGTGGTAATCCCTGATCCCAATGATATGAACAGCACCGCAGATGATTATAAGATCGCTGCACAGAAAACCTTTACTACGCGGCCAATAAAACTATATCCACCTTATGGTAAGGATTTTATGAAAATCCTGATTACGCGCACGGCCATGGATTTGAGTGGTATTCAACAAACCCGCACCCGTGGCGCGCAACCGGATCATTTTTCAAATTCATTTGAACAGTTTTACAATGATACTTTTAAGGACGAGCAGTCAGTTAGAACCCGTGGTCCAAAAGTAGCGCCTGTTCGAGTGGAAGAGATCAAGATTGTTCCGTTTACATATTTGATACAAAAGCGAGGATAGGCTAATTAGTTAAATAGATGATGTGATAGTTTGTGAATTTGAGTCTTTGTTGAACTTATTATAGCAATAAGAGCTTGTGTTGAAGATCTACTAATTCACAAATCAACACATTAGCCAATTAACTTGACTCTTACTTTCATTTCAGTTTTCTCCGCCATTTTACTCATGTCTCCGCCTTGGGGTCCACCAAATCCACCACCGGGAGGAGGCCCACCAAAGTCGCCGTCACCGCCGCCACCTGGGGGAGGTCCGCCACGAAAATTATCATCTTGCGGCATCGAGATTCCATTGATCACAATGTTTAATGTTAAGATATCCATCTTAGCCCTGATTTCATTTGGCAATGCTGCATAGGGGATGGCTAGTTCGTAAACAAGGTTGTTTTTTTCATCCCAGTCGATGGCTACTTTTACCGGGCAATTGCCTTTTACCGATTGATTGCCATTCCATTCTTTCTTGAAACCACTTAAGTTGTAGTTCACGAGCTTAAGCTTACTTTGTAGTTGTGCTGTTTTCTCGTCGGGCTTTTGTTGTGTTTTGTTGAAAGGAGTTCGCTCTGTTTGTAGCACCGGGCCTTGTGGTAAGGGAAACAGTACGCCAATTGCATTAAGTCCTTTTGATTCGGTATCGAGCCATACTTCCAGACCTCCATCTAGAATGCGCATCTCTTGTGCTTTGTCGAGACTCTTTACAAATACATACACATTGTTTTCATCACTGGCAATACTATATACACATTTTAGTTTTTTGTCGTATTGCAAATCGGTGGTTCCCCATTCTTGAATGGAACCGTCAACTTGAGCGGTCAAATGTTTAGCCGGAACAAAGGATCCATTGCTTGCTTGTTTGGAACTTCCACATGCTGCTAACAGTATGGTTCCGAAAATGATAATGCGCCTTTTCATGTTTTTTCTATTTGACGGAAAATTACTTTGTGATTTTGCTAATGAAATTTTAAAGGAAGCTGAAGCGGGCAAAACAGATAATTAATAATTAAGAATTAATAATTAATAATGGAACAGCCGAAGTACAGGAACGAGGATAAGAGGAGACGAGGAACGAGGATGAGGAGGCTGGTTTTGCGCAGCAAAAGCAGTCCCGCAGGCGAAGCCGTTGCGGGAAACGAGGAAATACAGAGAAAGAGCAGGAAGATGAACAGGGGGAATACAGGAGGGAGAATGATAGGAAGCGAAGAAAGGCAGAGAAAGAACAGGAAGACGAACAGGGGGGATGCAGTTACGCGGAGCCAGACTATCGATCCTGTAAATCCAGATCGAAGTTAGGTTGATTGAATATCGGATTCCAATCTGTGGGAATCTGTTTTAATCTGCAAAATCTTGGTCAAAAAATTCCTAAAGCCTAAAGCCTAAAACCCAATGAATTCCTACAATTTCAACCACTCCAAAAACTCCGTCGCCTTGTTCTTACTCACAATAATATCGTATTTCCCTTCGATAGAGACTTCTACGGTGAGTTTGCGCGCGAAGAATTGGCTGACTTCTTTGATGGCGGCTTTGTTGATAAGGAATTGTCGGTTGGCACGATAGAATTGGTTCTCCTCGGTCATGGCTTCCAGCTCTTCCAAAGTAAAGTTGATGGAGTATCGTTTATTATCAAAAGTTACTACTTGTGTGGTTTTATAGTCGATGAAGAAGAGTGCTACATCTTCAATTTTAATGGGAATAATTTTGTCTTTAAAATTCACCAACAAATTGCTTTCTTTCTTTTTAGCAGATTTCGATTGGATGGCTTCGAGTACTGCTTCTAAATTAAGGCTATTGGAAGTGTTTTTTGAGAAATTGGATTTCAGTTGTTTATATCGGTCTAATGCTTCTTGAATGTCTTTTTTCTCAAAGGGTTTGAGGATATAGTCAATGCCATTATTCTTAAAGGCCTCTAAGGCATATTCATTGAATGCAGTGCAGAAAACAATTGGCGCTGCAATTTTTGTTTCTTTATAGATATTGAAACTGTGTCCATCTCCCAAATGGATATCGCTAAATATTAGATCGGGTGTGGAATTGGAGTTAAAATAAGAAACTGATTCTGACACACTAGACAGTAGCGCTTCAATAACGATACCTGGGTTAATAGCTTTAATATAATCGCAGAGTGTTTCAGCTGCTAATGCTTCGTCTTCAATAATTACTACTTTCATTGTTTACAAACATTGATGTGTACACTAAATTCTTGAGGAGATTTCTTAATGACAATATCAGGTTTGCCTTGAAGGCGATAGCGTTCAGATAAATTGTTTAAACCTACCCCACCTGATTTTTGCTCCAAACTGGGTTTTAATTGTAGGTTGTTTGATACGCTGATGCTGGTTTCTGCAATATTAGCTTCTATTTTTATGGTAAGTGGACTGGCAAGTGTTAAAATATTGTGTTTTATTGCATTTTCTGCTAACAGCTGTAAGGAGTAGATGGGTACTAAGCCCTGTTCTTGAATTGATTCAGGGATCTCAATTCTATAATGAAGTGCTTCACCAAAACGCACTTTCTGCATTTCCAAATAATTGGTAGTTAAATCAAGTTCTTCCGAAAGGGGAACCATCACATTTTTGGTGGTATTGACACTGTGTCGCAGAAATGCGGTGAGTTTGTTGAGATAGGTTTCCGCTTTATCCGGGCTCTTAATAATCAGCGCTTTCAATGTTGTAAGTGCATTGAAAAGGAAATGAGGTTGTAGTTGTTGTAACAGCAACGTATGCTTTGCTTCTAGATTGGCAAATTTTAGTTGATCGTTTTCTTGTTGAATGGCGTTGCGTTCCGTTTGTAGTAATAATACTTCAATCAGAATAAGAACGATAAGATTTATTGATTCGGATTGTACAAACGGAAAGATGAAAAGATTGCGAGGACTTCTTAATCGAATGGCCTCTGCTGCTGCAGGAAGTGGGGGCGGTGCAAACAGTAATTTTATTAATTGGAACATTATCAGCGTCACAAGAATGGCAAGTAGCGCACTCGTGAAGTACCTGAGTTTGTTTTTCTTGAGTACTGCAGCATGTTCACTGAACTTTAGAATCAATATATTGGTTGACCATAGTAGTGCCGTCATGAGAAAGAGAATAGTGAAACTCATCACTATCATATACAAATGACCATTTGGTTGATTGTTAAAAGGTTGCCTAAAGAAAGAAGGCATGGAACCAAACAAGGCAAACAAAGGCGTTGTTAGCAATGCCAATCGAATGAGTCTTTTGTATGGAATTTCTTTTGTGCTCATGAATGAGAAAACTTGATACGGGGCAAAGTTACCCATTAATCATATTTTCGGGTGTACCGTGGTCCGATCCAGATGTCTTTCATTGTTAAACCAATCACAAATTGGGTATAATTTTCTCTGATTTGACCAAGGTTTCTGTTGCCTCTTGTACCGAACTCCATACCTCCATAAATATTGGTTCCGCGCGTTACCGTAATACCACCTCCAAAAGAGAAGGAATAGTCCCAGATTTTATTGTTGTCTAAATTGATATAACTGTTTTGTACGGTGGAACCCATGCTGAGGTAATATTTCTCTATCATTCCATTAAAAGACTTGGCATACTTAGAATACTCGATCCCGCTTGATATCCTGAAACTGGGTCCGGTGGTATAATTACTGGTACTACTTAAACTTTGGGTTGGCCAATTGTAATAGTTTCCATCCAATGAAAGCGCTAATTTCTTTTTATACGTTGCGCTATAACCCAAGCCATAGGATATCGGAAGTTTAAAGCCTTTGTTGTCTTCTTGAGTGGTAGTTAATGCTGTGGTGCTCGTTCCTTCGTAGTATTCAGTAGTAAGTATACCTTTCAATTTGGTGGCTACTTGAGCGGTAGCACCCACACGATGTTGCCATTTTTTGGTATCGGATGAATAGTACTGTAGTCCAAGTAAGGCATTGGCTCCATTGTAGAAATCGTATTCCTTTTTTGTGATCGAGTAACTCAAGTCGGTTCCGGTATAGGTAGTATTCTTATATAAGTTTCCAAATAAGAAACCGCCTGTAATGCCTGCAGAGAAATGTTTTCCGAACTCTCTTGCATATGAGCCAAACAATTGATGGATACCTCCATCACCTTCAATTGTTTTAACGTATGTGCCATCTCCATCAGCAATTTTGCCATACGCATAGTATTGATAATTTACCGAGCTATATGGTTTTAAGCCAAATGAAACAGCCGATTTCTTGTCTAGTTTAAATGCAAAGGAAATTCGTTTTACAACAAAGTCTTTGTTTTTTCCGAGTGTTGTGTCAAAATCAGGATACTTGTAGGTGCTGGTTCTTCCGCGGAAAGTGATGTCGAAATTCATTGTTTTGAAGGGCAGAGCTGTAAGTGATGCAGGGTTTGAAAAGTTTAAGGCTCCTGCATCTCTTCTTCCCAAGGAAGCATTTCCACTCGAGAAATAACGTCCAAAATCTTTTGTATCAACATCTCCAATTCCGAGTACTGAATAGGGCGAAGTAGTGTTCTGCGAATGGCCTGTACTCACTGCGAAAAGGAGACCAATTATTGCGATGAATCTTATTTTAGTTGAGTACTTAAAGTCCGAGCACATAGAGTTTTAGTTTTATTCCGGATGAGGAAATGATTTGATCATTAATGATCAGTCGTTTACTGGCTTGGTCACCTGAACTTTCAGACGATCCCAGGAACAGTGCTTTGGTGCTGAATACACCCTCACTTAGTACGGTATTGATATACGATGTGATGTCGAAAGTGTAGGTTGGTTCAGCACCGTTGAGTTTGTCAACAGTTAAGTTTCCTGTTTGTAGACTTCCGTCACTGTTTTGGAGGTTGGATGAAAATAAGTTGTCGCTATTGCTGATGGCAACTACTAAAGAGTCGGGCAACGAATAAGGATATTGAAAAGTGCCCGGTGCAGGATGTATCTGCAATTCTGCCTTTAATATACGGATATATGGGTGAGCCTCTTTCAATGAAACCAGATTCGGGAAAGTGATTTTCGCATAACTGGGCATGTTATTACTGATATAGGCTCTGTTGTTCATTTGAGCACTTTCGTAAATTTCACGCTTGTACTGACGAAATATTTTGAAAGGAGTATTGGTTTTATTGTATACAATATTGTTGTATTGTTTTTCTGATCGGAAGCGGAAATTCAAGTATTTGCTTGTTGTTTGCGTTGTGCGCAAGCGGTAGTATAAACGGATGAGTACAGTGCTATCATCGCTGTTGAAATAGTACAGTGCATTATTGCTCATGCTATCTGATCGTATCACAACACCGGGGAAATAGGCTCTGAAATTTTCTTGATTGCTAAAAATGGTGTTTTGTTCTTTCATTTTCTTGAGCCAATCAATTCCAAGTTCGTCTGCCAATCGAATGGTTACTTCTTTTTTACGAGTTGGTTTTACATAGGTGGTGGTACTGCCTAGTTCGTCTATCTCATACGGGAAGGCCATGGGGTAGTAGAAGGTATTATTGGTAGTGTCTTCGTTGTCTATTTTTTGAATAACACGATGTACACTTAATTTAAAGGGGAGTGTAGTATCACCATAATAGTTGCCTGTTGGCTTCAATACCATTACGATAGAGTCGAATTCTATGTTTTGACCGGGCAAAGGGTTTTCAGCCGGAATAACGATCTCGGCGTATGAGCTGGCCGTTATTTTGGCGAAGTTGGTGTCGTTGTGTGTACCCACCATAAATGTGCTGTTGCCGGAAGTTTTGAAGCTGTCAAGTTTGAAAGTAGAAAGGGCTATTTGGGTGTTTTCCAAATAGGTAATGTTTGGATCAGCATCGGCCGATTCATTTTGAAATACTACATCTACTTTGTCGCAAGCTTCCAACGCTGTTACTGCAACAAATGATGTTACTAAAAGTATGGTTCGAATGTTCATGTAGTTGGGATTTTTTAGAAAGCTGTATTGCCGCAGGTACTACTGTTATGAAACCCCGCAATACAGCTTTACTCACTCTAACTTTAAATCTAACTTATGACACCCTTTTAATTGTCTTTGGTATTTACTTCATCGTCGGGATGGAAGAGGAACATGTCATCGTAACGATAGGTACTGTTTGAGCCGGTAAGCACATATCCTACACCGTTCCAAACAAAGGATACAGCACCTTCTCTTGAACTGCCTTCAAAGGCGGTTTTTTCTTTCCATAGATCGGTGGTGATGTCGTATTCCCAAGTGGAAGAAATGATACCGTTTCTTGTTCCTGTTGTTAAATAAGCTTTGCTGCCGATCACAAAAATTACGGCATTGCTTCTTTTGATGTATTCGCTATAATCGTCGTCGAAAGAAGAATCGGTGGCATCGGAGATGCTACGTTTTTGCGTCCAAGAATTGGAACTTGGGTTATAGCTCCAGAAATCGGCCAGATAGCTACCATTGTTCACACCTGTTACCACGTATGCATTGTTGTTGTAGGTAAAAGCCACTGCATCCATTCTTTTCGACCCTGCTAAGCTGGCTCTTTGGATCCATTCATCAGAAAGTGGGTCGTACATCCAAAGATCTTTTAAGTAAGAACCGTCGTAGCCACCGCAAACATAGCCTTTGTCGTTGAGCACAAAAGTTGTGGCTCCGATTCTTGCCGTTCCAAGAAAATCATTTTTTTGGGTCCATGCATTTGTGGTAGGATTGTATTCCCAGAAATCTTTTAGTTTATTATCATCGCCATCGTAGCCACCACCTACATAGCCTTTGCCGTTTGCACCGAAGGCGAAAGCTGAATTGCGTGCAGTACCGGGAAAGTCAGCAACACGCGTCCAAGTACCGGTGGCGCCATCGAATTTCCAAAAGTCTTGTAAACGTTTTGTGCCATCGTAGCCACCGCCTACATAGGTAACGGTGCCAATAGTGAAGCTAACGGCTTCTGTTCTTCCTACGCCTTCAAATTCGAAAGAGCGTACCCAATTTCCTACAAGAGTAGAATCGGAGCTGGTGTTTTTCACACAAGAGCTGAAGCTGAATGCGATAAAAGCGGAAGCGATGGTAAGTTTTCCTAGTTTCGATACAGTGGAAAAAAATGTAGTCATAATTGTCATATTTACATTTAAAGTGTTGAATCGGCTGCAATCTGTATTGAAATGGTAAAAAAGAATTGTTAAGACGTCTGAAGAGGACAAAACGGGGGTTGAAGCGGAAGGGAGGGATAGTTAATAATTAATAATTAAGAATT
>DGDD01000191.1 GCA_002385265.1 Chitinophagaceae bacterium UBA3961 | reverse complement strand
AGCGTTGAAAGTGGCGCGTTTTTGCTTCATTCACCACATTAACTGCTGAATCAATAACGGCGAATAATTTATCGTTCGATAAAAAAGTTTTTCTCACTTCTTTCCATCTGCAATAAAGCGCCGCCTGAAAGGCCGTGTCTTGTTGCATAAATCGCTGCCACCAGAAAGGAATCAATCCGGCACCATCACCCGGACATACATAATTGAACATATAAGCCCATCCTTCCACATTACTACCGCTGCAATAATCGGCATTTCGGAAAGCCAAATCATAATCCCAAACAGGCCCGGCAATAATGCGAGGGTTTTTGCTATCACGATCTTTATGGAGATAGGTACTCAACCGATATCCATCTACATTTCGAGATACTTCATTTACAATCAAGTAATCAATAAATGAAGGAATATCTGCATATTTTCGAACACCATTGTACGGATCTTGGAAATTGTCTGCAGCTAATGAACTTTCGAATTTATCAACCGCCGATTCTATATACGCCATTTGTTGCGTGGCAATATCTTCCGGTTTGGGATAGATGTAGGAGAATTGACGTTTGGCTCCATTACTTGAATTTGGAGTAGCATATTTTGAGAACCAACCGTTGGGTTGCTTGTCGAGACTGAAAATATAGCCACCCGTTACTGCATCACCGCTTACATCGGAAGCACTCATTTTTGTAACACCTACTCTGGCATTTACCCTTTTTATCTTTTCTTCAAATACATATACGCCTTTATAATCGTTGTTAACGATCAGTTCTACAAATCGGGTTCTAGCCGCCCAATGCCCTAAACTCCTCGACAAATGGTAGGCCAATACATTTCGCATCAAGGTTTTGTCGGTAAACGGAGCATACAACACCCAATCAGACTCTTTCGGCATGTCTAACATCGACAGGTCCTGAGAATTGCCCAAGGCATCGCGCAACTCAATTGAATAACTTTTCATCGGAAAGGATTGGGAAGACTGGCCTCTCACTTCAATTCCGATTGCTCCATTATAATGATTATAAGGATCTGAAATATTATTCCGAACTCCGGCCCCATTGTAAATAATACCCATGGAGGCAGTTATTTTAGGCTCACTTGGAATTGACTGATTATTGGTGTTAATAACTACAATCGGAAGATTAGACGATGTTAAATTAACAGTCTGAGCGCTTACAGATAAGGAAACCCAGCAAAATAGGGCTATAAGGAGTTTTGATGGCATAGTGCAATGATAGATTGGCAATTTACCTAAAGAATACGGGTCTTACAACTAATTCGTTGGTTCCTTTTTTTTCACATACAACTTTTTGTATATCAAGTCATGCCACCATCCCGTATTTTTGCGACCCATGGCGAAATCAGGCAACGATACACCTTTAATGCAGCAACACCGGGCTATCAAACAACGCTACCCCGATGCCATACTTCTGTTCCGTGTGGGTGATTTCTATGAAACTTTTGGAGAAGATGCCATTCATGCTTCTCAAGTACTAGGAATTACCCTTACCAAAAGAAACAATGGTGCTGCAGCCAGTTCGGAACTCGCCGGATTTCCGCATCATGCACTCGACACTTATTTACACAAATTGGTTAAAGCGGGCTTCCGTGTGGCCATTTGTGATCAACTAGAAGATCCAAAGCAAGCCAAAGGGATCGTGAAAAGAGGGGTTACCGAAATGGTGACTCCGGGTTTGGCTTCTAACGACAAACTCCTCGAACACAATAGCAATAATTTTTTAGCAGGCATTCACTTCGAGGAAGGAAAACATGGGATTTCATTTTTAGACATCTCTACAGGTGAGTTTTTTGTTGCCGAAGGGAACATTGAATACATCGATAAACTGTTGCAAACACTGAAGCCTGCGGAAGTAATTTACCAACGCAGTTTTCAAAAGTTCTTCAAAGAAAATTTCGGGAATAAATTCTATACCTATACACTCGATTCTTGGATTTTCGACGAAGCTTTTGCACGCGAATCGTTGTTGAAACAATTCCAAACGCATTCCTTAAAGGGATTCGGAATCGACAACCTCTCGAGAGGAATCATCGCTTCGGGAGCCATTCTTCATTACTTGAAAGATACCGAACATCCAAACCTTCAGCATTTAACCACTTTACAAAGGTTGGATCAGGACGACTATCTCTGGATGGATCGGTTTACCATTCGCAATCTCGAATTAGTACCACTTGGTAACGGAGAAGGATACTCACTTTTAAGAAGCATGGACCAAACGGTTTCTCCCATGGGAGCCCGCTTGTTGAAAAGATGGATACTACTCCCCTTAAAAGACCAGCATAAAATTGAAGAGCGGCTCAACTTAGTCGCATATTTCATAAAAGAAACCGGTGACCGTACCGAGCTGATTCAACAAATGAAAGCGACCGGTGATCTGGAACGATTGGCTGCTAAAATACCCTTGAAAAAAGTGACCCCTCGAGATCTCTTACAGATCGCAAGAGGATTGCAATTGATCGAACAAATTAGAACTAAGAATTTACAAGTCTCGAATTCGTATTTAAAACGTTTGGCCGATTCCTTAAATGCTTGTGGCATCATTCGCGACAAAATAATAGCACAGCTAATTGATCCGGCTCCAACAACTGTTCAAAAAGGTGGGGTAATTAAAGAAGGTGTAAACGAAGACCTTGATCAATTGCGGAAAATAGCTCACGGGGGCAAAGAATACTTACTTCAAATTCAAGCTCGAGAAGCTGAAAGAACCGGTATCAGTTCTCTCAAAGTGAGCTATAACAATGTATTTGGCTATTACTTGGAAGTCACCAATTCGCATAAATCAAAAGTACCGGCCGATTGGATCCGAAAGCAAACCCTCACCAATGCCGAACGCTACATTACACCTGAAT
>DGDD01000073.1 GCA_002385265.1 Chitinophagaceae bacterium UBA3961 | reverse complement strand
TGCTCGAAATGGCTTCGGACATCATTTTCGGCAAAGATGGACGATTGGTGCTCAAAAAATGAAATCATTATAAATATATAAGAAGTATGCAACAGAGCAGATGTAGGAGAAAGCAAGAATACTTTTTGATACCATCGGTTTTTCTTGATTAGCCAATAGCTCAAAGCATTAACAGCTACTCTCGACTCAATATTTACACTTTTTCAATCGGGAAAATGACTAAAGGAGTATCTCTTAGTGAAGCATCTTGGGGGAAGTAATGAAGAATAGATCGGAGGGTTGAGGGAAAAAAGAAGTCCCCCATAGAAATGGGGGACGATAATCATTGTTTATAAGCCCTCAAAAAAATAAATCTCTTATTATAATTTAGAAGCAGTAAGGTCAGTTACTTCAATTGCTTCTTGGAATTTAATTTTAACTTCTAATACTTTTTTCACTTCACCACGGAACGTGTTGTAAACAACTTCCAACTTTTCTACATCACCCTTCGCAACTTTGATTTTGCGGGTAGCAGATTTTTTGAAAAGAGTTTCAGCGAATAATTCGTTACCGGCCTCATTACGAATTTTGAGGTTAGAACGGATGTCTTCTGCTTGTGTGGTGTTGATTTCGAAGTACAAGTATTCACCGGTAGCACCAAGGAATTTTACTTGTAATTCAGGCTTTACTTCAGTGGTTACAGCAGCAGCTTCTTGTGCCTTCGCTGATACAGAGATAGTAGAAAACAAAACAGTGCTAAGGATAGCAACTACGAATAAACGGACATTGATTTTCTTGTTCATATTTATAGTTTTTGATTACTGAATATTGCGGCAAGGCAATCTCCAATAATGGCGTGCAATAAATATGGCGTGCAAATAATTAGACTGGAGCAAATCGAGAGAGAGAATCGTTACTGTTAGATATAACGTGCAGTTAGGTGAGATTATTATTACTAAGGATTTTCCTCTACACTAAAACTGCTCTCTTTAAATATAAAGCAAAACATGTGCCTGCTTTGATATTTATACCAAAATTAGGAAAAGGTAACCCAGCAACCTAAGATTTAGTGTTAATAATATTTTAAGAAACAAAGAACTAAATACTAACAACCGTTTTTAAAATAGCCTCCCCGTAGAAACGGGGAGGGATCAACGATTGCTTGCCATATGAATAAAAAACATTGGCTTTAGTATAGTAAAGCAAGAACTTTTGAGAGTGACCTAAATACAAGGTATACTCGATAAAACAAACGACATTTTAGAACGAATAAATAGCTGCGAAAGTAAAGCTAGCATAGGATTTTGTAGCTGCTCCATCTGCATCAACAAAAATCTTTTGTGAAGCATTCTCAATTCTCAACTCAGGAATGAAAATAAATGATCCTGTTTTGAAATTGGCAGACAATGTATTCGCGAAAATAGATCCTCCATCAGGAGCAGCAGCAAACATTTTAATTTGCTTCTTATCATTAAACAACTCCGAACGAAGTGTCAAACCAAAACTTGAAGTAGGATCTACATTCAAATATAGTGCAGCACCCGACCATTTTTGAGCATCGCCATTTTTGGCGCCATCCCAAAACTTGGTTGAATTTACAGTACCATTGAATCCGAGGCTGAATTTGTCGCTTACTTTTGCAGTAATCACCGCATCTACCTGACTTACTTTTGAACTATCCGGTGCTTTTCCACCTACATAGTTCAAGAACAATTTCACATTGTCGGTGATAGCCAAGCTATACTGAGCGATGAAGAATTTTTTGTTGATTTTGTCGGTAGGCACTACGCGGTAGTCAGTTGCATTCGACAAACCTACCATGAATCCACTTTTACCTTTTGTGATCTCCGCTTTTAAGCCGGTGTGTGTGAATGGACCATTGGTGAACATGTAACTCATGCTATAGTTACGGTTCAATTGTGGATCCACTAATTCATAGCCTACGTGTGTAGCCCAAGAACCTGCAGTTAATTTCAACCATTCAGCAGGGCTGTATGAAATATACAATTGTTTGATAGCAGCCAAAATACCTTGGTCATTATAGGCAAACTCTGTTGCACGTGTACCAAAGCCGAGGTCGGCCACCATATCCAATTTGTCGGTTTTGTGCTCGAATTTCAAGCTAGCCATACCTAAAGCGAAGGTATTCTGAGAGTTGGTAAAGCTTGTTAAGTTGTTCGCCTTGGTTTTAGCGAAATCGAAACGATAGTAAACATCTGCATAACCGGTAATAGAAAGTGCGGGAGCCGGTTTTTCTGCTGCCACGGCTGTATCTAAACTAGCGGTGGGAACCGAGGCAGTTTGCGCATTTGCAAAAATAGCAGCGCTCATGGCAACGCTTGCCACAAAAAATTTTCGTAACATTGTAAAGATTTTAAGTGTTAAAGAAGGGTACAGCAGGCGTTGCGCCAACAACGCCGTAACGCTGTACCTTTTTTAATATGATCAATCGACTAGTGAGCTGCAGGTTCTTCTTTCAAACCACCTGAAGTCTCCACCAGGAGCGTACCTTGTACATATTTTTCGTCGTGCTGAGAAGCATCCAATCCAATTTCTTCTTCTTCTTCAGTTACACGCAATGGAAGTAAAATATTGATGAACTTGAAGATTGCGAATGCTACTACAAAGCTATAGGTTGCTACAATAGCCATTGCTTTCAATTGTGTAAAGAAGAAAGCAGGGTTTCCGTAGAACAAACCTACCGGACCGTCTTTGATACCGTGTACATCAGGGTTTGCGAAAACACCCGTTAACAACATACCTACCATACCGCCTACTCCGTGACAAGGGAATACATCCAATGTATCATCCAAAGTAGACTTTTGTTTGATACCAACAGCTACGTTAGAGATGATAGCTCCTACCAAACCAATGATGATACTTTGAGGTACACCAACATAACCGGCTGCTGGAGTGATGGCTACTAAACCAACCACCGCACCAATACAGAATCCGAGTACAGAAGGCTTTTTACCTTTAATTACATCGAAGAACATCCAACCTAAACCTGCAGCAGAAGCAGCAGTGGTAGTAGTTCCGAATGCATTTACAGCCAAAGGAGTAGCTCCTACCGCAGAACCTGCGTTGAAACCAAACCAACCGAACCACAACAAACCGGTACCAATTAATACATAAGGTACGTTTGCAGGTGGAATTTCTTTATGCTCTAAGTGTGTTTTTCTACGCTTCAATACTAAGGCACCTGCCAAGGCAGCACAACCCGCTGTGATGTGTACTACAGTACCACCCGCAAAGTCCCATGCACCCATTTTCGCTAAGAATCCTTCCGGATGCCAGCTCCAATGCGCTACAGGCGCGTAAATCAACAATCCAAACAATACAATGAAAAGTATATAAGCAGTGAAACGAATACGCTCAGCTACGGCCCCTACTACCAGACCCGGAGTGATGATCGCAAACATCAATTGGAACAATGAAAACAGTCCTAAAGGAATGGTGTTTGCTAAAGGCCAGGCAGCGCCGTTCTTTACATGCGCAAAGAAACCATAGGTTTTGGGATTACCGATGAAACCACCGATAGACTCACCAAAACTCAAACTAAAGCCACATACTACCCAAAGAACTCCGATTACTCCGGCTGCTACCACACTTTTGATCATGGTAGAAATTACATTCTTGCGGTGAACCATTCCACCATAGAAGAAAGCCAAACCGGGAGTCATTAAAAATACCAAGGCTGTAGATACCAATACCCATGCAATATCAGCATTGCTGTATTGAGGGTCGGTAGCCCCGGGAACATAATCAGCTTCCGGCTTAATGAACATCGCCGCAATTGCAACAATGGCCAGAATTAGAAAAGGCGCAATTTGTTTAACAGTTCTTTTACTCATGTGACAGTTTTTAGTTGTTAATATTAGAAAATATTATATGTGTTGAACATGTAATAAAAATAGCTAATTATTATCATAACAACTGTTAGGATAATTAACTATTCGATAACTTTTAATTTTTTTGCCTCATTTTTGAATTTTTTCTTTATATGTAATTTTTTATAATATATTTGGAAATCTATAAAAAAAACCACCCTAATTGGGTGGTTATCAATACATTAAACTAGGCTATTAATAACTGGCCATCAAAATTTGGTCTTTCGACTCCAATAATGAACTTCCTACTAAAAACTCGTCTACTTTGCGAGCACATTCCCTTCCCTCACTTATAGCCCATACAACGAGGCTTTGTCCCCTTCTCATATCACCCGCAACAAATACCTTATTAATATTGGTTGCGTAGAATTTCTCACTTGCTTTCACATTGCCACGCTCGTCCAATTCCGCTCCTAATTCATTTACCAAACCTTCGTGCTGTGGATGCACGAATCCCATTGCCAACAGGGCTAACTCACAAGGAATTTCTCTTTCAGAACCGGCACGCTCGGTAAACTGAGCTGGTCGGCCGTCAGCAGATGCCGTCCATTCCAGATCAACGATCTTCAAAGCCTTTAAATTCCCATTGGCATCACCTATAAACTCTTTGGTTGCCACTGCCCACTGACGATCCGCTCCTTCCTCGTGAGAAGTAGAAGTTTTCAATACCATGGGATAGGTAGGCCAAGGCATGAACGGTGTTCTGGAAGCCGGCGGCTTGGGCATCAATTCAAATTGTGTTACAGACGCTGCCCCGTGACGGTTGGAAGTACCTACACAGTCACTACCTGTATCACCTCCACCAATCACCACCACATTCTTTTTAGTAGCCAACACTTCAGCTCCTAGTATATTACTTTCAATACCCGCTGCAGCCAAAGGATCTTTTCCAGCATTGCGTTTGTTTTGCTGCTTTAAAAAATCCATGGCGAAATGCACACCATTCAAATTTCTTCCCGGAATATTTAGATCTCTAGGTACGGTAGAACCGCCCGCTAATACAATGGCATGGTATTCTCTCAACAAATCGTTGATGCTTACATTCACGCCAACATTTGCATGATACTTGAATTGAACCCCTTCTTCTTCCATTACCTTCACTCTGCGCTCTACTACCCATTTCTCCAATTTGAAATCAGGTATTCCGTAACGCAACAATCCACCAGCCGCATCATCTCTTTCAAACACCGTTACCGTATGACCGGCATAGTTCAATTGTGCAGCCGCGGCTAAACCTGCCGGACCACTTCCAATTACCGCTACTTTTTTACCGGTGCGCATATTGGGCTTCTTTGCCTTTACAAATCCCTTGTCAAAAGCGATTTCAATGATATGCTTCTCAATTTCCTCAATAGCAATAGCCGGTTGATTGATACCCAACACACAGGCACTTTCGCAAGGCGCTGGACATATGCGACCTGTAAACTCGGGGAAATTATTGGTTGATGTTAAAATATCGTACGCATCTTTCCACTCCTTTTTATACACCGCATCATTGAACTCAGGGATCACATTACCCAAAGGACATCCATTGTGACAAAAAGGAACGCCGCAATTCATACAACGTGCCGATTGTTGATTCAACTTTTCGTCACTATAGCGTTCAATAAATTCATTGTAATCTTTTAAACGCTCTGCCACCGGTCTTTTTCCCGGTAACTCGCGTGTGAACTCCATGAAACCTGTAGGCTTGCCCATATTTCGATAATTGCTAGTAGTTAGTAATGTTGATTAAGCTTTTTGTTTTACTTCAGAACCTTTTGCTTGTAATACCTTTTTGTAATCGCTCGGGAATACTTTTACAAAGTTTTTGTATTGATTGTCCCAATCGTCGAGTACAAATTTCGCAACGGTACTTCCAGTATAAGCATAGTGACGTTGAATCATGTCTTGCAACTCAGCAAAATCTGCGGTAGTCACCGGATCCAAGTCAACCATTTCCGTATTACAGTTCTTAGTAAACACACCGTTTACATCGTATACATAGGCAATACCACCACTCATACCTGCAGCGAAGTTTCTACCTGTAGGACCAAGTATCACTACTCTACCACCGGTCATGTATTCACATCCGTGATCCCCAACTCCTTCTACAACAGCCTTAGCACCGGAGTTTCTCACTGCGAAACGCTCACCGGCTTTACCTCTAATGAAAGATTCACCGGCGGTAGCACCATAGAAAGCCGTATTACCAATGATGATGTTTTCTTCAGGAATGTAGGTTGCTTCTTTTGGAGGATATACAATTAAACGAGCCCCGCTCAAGCCTTTACCGAAATAGTCGTTTGCATCTCCTTCCAATTCCAAGGTTACACCTTTGGTATTGAAGGCTCCAAAGCTTTGACCGGCCGTTCCGTTGAATTTGTAATGAATGGTATCTTCCGGTAATCCTTCTGCTCTGTACTTTTTGGTAATTTCATTCGAAAGAATGGTACCTGCAGTACGGTCAGTATTCTTAATATCGAAGCTTGCAAATACGCGCTCTTGTTTTTCAATCGCAGGTTTTGCCTTCTCCAGTAATTGCCAATCAATTACATTGTCGATACCATGATCTTGTGTTTCTGTATTGTACAATCCTGTGATATCAGAAGCAGGCTCACGGTAAAGAATAGGTGAAAGATCCAATTTGCTGTACTTCCAATGCTTGATGTTTTCTCTTGGAGTGAGGCATTCTACCTGACCTACCATCTCATTCACTGTACGGAAACCAAGCTCGGCCATAATTTCACGCAATTCCTGAACAATGAACTTGAAGAAGTTCACCACATGATCGGCATCACCGGTGAAGCGTTTTCTCAATTCAGGATCTTGGGTAGCAACCCCAACAGGGCAGGTATTCAAATGACACTTGCGCATCATGATACAGCCTTCTACCACCAATGCCGCTGTAGCTACACCCCATTCTTCGGCACCTAATAAAGCAGCAATTGCAATGTCGCGACCAGTCTTCATTTGACCATCGGCCTGCACTACTACTCTGCTTCTTAATTTATTTCTTACCAATGTTTGATGGGTTTCGGCCAAACCTAATTCCCAAGGCAAACCGGCATGTTTGATGGATGAAATGGGCGATGCACCGGTACCGCCATCGTGACCGGAAATGAGAATCACATCGGCTTTTGCTTTAGCAACACCCGCTGCAATGGTACCCACACCAGCTTTTGAAACCAACTTCACGTTGATACGGGCCGCGCGGTTCGCATTTTTCAAATCGAAGATCAATTGAGCCAAGTCTTCAATTGAATAAATATCGTGGTGAGGAGGCGGAGAAATCAAACCAACACCCGGAGTAGAGTGACGCGTTTTACCGATCCAATCATCTACTTTATGTCCCGGAAGCTGACCACCTTCACCTGGTTTCGCACCTTGAGCCATTTTAATTTGCAACTCATCGGCCTCTGTTAAATACAAACTTGTAACACCGAATCGTGCAGAAGCCACTTGTTTAATGGCACTGCGCATGCTATCGCCATTTGGCATTTTTTCATAGCGAATTTCATCTTCACCACCTTCGCCGGTATTACTCTTACCACCGAGGCGGTTCATTGCAATGGCCAATGTGGTGTGTGCTTCCCATGAAATAGATCCAAAGCTCATGGCTCCCGTTGCAAAGCGCTTGTAGATGGCTTCTGCCGGTTCAACTTCATCAATTGAAACCGAAGGACGGTTGCGTTTGAATTCAAACTGACTACGAAGGGTAGCCGCTTTTTCACTTTGATCGTTGATATACTTAGTGTATTTCTTGAATATTCCGTAATCATTCATCTTGGTAGCGTATTGCAACAAGTGAATGGATGTTGGATTGAATAAGTGGAATTCACCTTTGCGTTTCCACTGATACAAACCACCTACCGGTAAACGATCTACAGGAATGTCTTTTCTGCTGAATGCAAAGTAATGTTTCACCAAGGCTTCTTTCGCGATCTCTTCTAGACCGATCCCTTGAATGCGACTGGTAGCTCCGGTAAAATAGCGATCTACCACTTCTTGGTTCAAGCCGAGGATCTCAAAAATTTGAGCACCTTGGTATGACTGAAGTGTAGATATTCCCATTTTCGAAAATACTTTCAACAAGCCATCACATACAGCTTTGATATAGTTGTAGCGGAGTTTTTCCCAATCCAAATTGGTTTCCAAACTTCCGTTTGCTTTCATATTACGAATAGTAGCCAAAGCGAGGTAGGGGTTGATAGCCGTAGCACCAAACGCCAACAAACATGCGAAATGGTGTACTTCCCAAACATCACCTGCCTCAACAACAATACCTACCTGACCTCTCAATCCTTTACGAATCAAATGGTGGTGCACGGCTGCTGTAGCCAATAATGAAGGAATGGCGGCGTGATCGCTGTCAACAGCACGATCACATAAAATCAACACTTCAAATCCATCTTGCACGGCATCTTCTGCATAACGGCACAAGCGATCCAAACCGCGTTTCAGTGAATCGGGTTTGCCATCGGCTCTGAAATAAGTTTGCAATGTTTTAGCTTGGAAGATACCGGTATCAATACTTCTAATTTTCTCGAGTTCTTTTGAAGTAAGAATCGGTTGCTTCAACGCTACTGTATGACAATGCGTAGGGCTTTCTTCCAATAAGTTTCCATTATTACCCAAGAAGGTAGCCAAGCTCATCACCATGCGTTCGCGGATAGGATCGATGGGAGGGTTGGTTACTTGAGCGAACAATTGCTTGAAATAAGAAGAAAGGTGCTGTGGTTGATCACTCAACACAGCCAAAGGAACGTCGGTACCCATGGAACCGATGGGTTCTTTACCATCCAAAGCCATTGGTTTGATGATGGTTTCAATGTCTTCTGTTGAGTACCCGTGAGCTTTTTGATATTTGAACACAGAAGATTCAGAAAGGTGGGTGAAAGTAACGCGGGGTTCTTCCAATTCTTCCAAACGAATCTTGTATTGATTGAGCCAATCGCCGTAGGGTTTTTGGCTACAGATTTTTGCTTTCAATTCATCATCGCTGATGATGCGGCCTTGTTCCATATCCACCACGAACATTTTACCGGGCTGGAGACGGCCTTTTTCTTTGATGATCTTTGGATCAACAGGAAGCGCTCCTGTTTCGGAGGCCATGATCACGCGGTCGTCCTTGGTAACGCAATAACGTGAAGGGCGAAGACCGTTGCGATCGAGGGTAGCACCAATCATTTTACCATCGGTAAAAGAGATCGAAGCCGGACCATCCCAAGGTTCCATAATAGAAGCGTGGTATTCGTAAAAGGCTTTCTTTACAGGATCCATTTGATCGTTACCATCCCAAGCTTCGGGGATCAGCATCATCATTACATGGGGAAGACTTCTACCCGACATGGTAAGAAGCTCAATCATGTTATCCAAGCAAGCACTATCACTTTGTCCGGCGCTTACAATTGGCAATAACATTTCCATTTCTTGGTGGGTAAAGAAAGGAGATTCAAACCATTGTTCGCTGGTTTTGAGCCAGTTCAAGTTACCTTGAAGGGTATTGATTTCACCGTTGTGAGCGATGTAACGGAAGGGTTGAGCCAATTTCCAAGAAGGGAAGGTATTGGTAGCGAAACGAGAGTGTACCAGACCGAAAGCACTCACCACGCGCTTATTGCTAAGGTCGGGGAAGTATTCACGAACTTGGTGGCTGGTTAATTGACCTTTGTACACCACTGTTTTGTAAGAAAGAGAGGCAAGATAGAAGCCAATGGCATCTTTCTTAACAGTGCTATTGATAAGATGAGTTGCGTGATTGCGCAATACGAAAAGTTTGCGTTCGAACTCTTCTAAATTGGTGATATGATCGGGGCAAGCAATGAACACATGTTCCATTTCGGGTTCTACACTCAGGGCAGTTGGACCAATTCCATCGGGGTTTACGGGTACCTTACGGAATGTAAGAACTTCCAATCCCAGTTTTTCTGCTGTGCGATTGAAGATATCGCGGCACTCTTCTCTCAGTTTGATTTCTTTTGGAAAGAAGGCTACGCCTACTCCATATCGACCATAAGAGGGAAGGTGAACGCCTAATTTGAGGCACTCTTCGAAGAAAAACTCGTGGGGGATCTGAATCATGATACCGGCACCATCGCCCGTGTTGCTTTCGCAACCGCAGGCTCCGCGGTGTTCCATGTTTTCCAACACAGTGAGCGCATCCGAGATATTTTGATGCGATTTGTTGCCCTTAATACTAGCTACGAACCCGATGCCACATGCATCATGCTCAAAGGAAGGATGGTACAAACCAGTGTTACTTGCCATCTTTGCAATTTACTTTAGAAAATTTTCAATAAAAATGCCGGTTTTTCAAATGGATATCAAAACTATAGCAAGCAAGCTCCTAAAAATACAACAATTTGAGCATATAACAGCGAAATGGTTAAAAAATGTGAGAAACAGTGTGAGGGGTTGGAATTGAGGGAGTTGTATGGTTAAGTAATGAGTTTTGAGTTATTGAGTTTTTAAGTTTTTTGCAGCTGCGCTGCCAGGGAAGGCGAGGCATAAAGTTTTGGGAAGGGAAATGAGTTGCGCAATGGGAATCTTTTTGTTTGATTTAGCGTTTTGAAGATTATTAAACCGCAGCGGCGCAGCGATCGCAGCGAGTACGCAGCGGGGATTCATCTGCCAACGTTATATCCGTGCCGTTGGTCACAAGCGCAGCCCCGTTAGGGGCGAAATGATTGTAGCAAAAGATTTTACCAAATCTACCCAATTCCTAGCCCCATCGGGGCGACATAGATTCTTATTTCAAATTATAATGATTACACAATTTTTGTGAACCGCGGCGTCCTTCGACAAGCTCAGGAAC
>DGDD01000254.1 GCA_002385265.1 Chitinophagaceae bacterium UBA3961 | reverse complement strand
TCCAAGCATATGCCTGTTCCTTTCCTTTTTTCACTAAATACAAAGGAGGCTGCGCAATGTACACATATCCTTGTTCTACCAATTCCTTCATATATCGGTAGATAAAAGTTAGAATCAATGTTGCGATGTGGCTTCCGTCCACATCGGCATCGGTCATGATGATCAGCTTATGGTAGCGCAGTTTAGCGAGGTTCAATGCTTTGGGATCTTCCGGCGTTCCAACTGTTACACCCAATGCCGTATACATGTTTCTGATCTCCTCGTTTTCGTAGATCTTATGCTCCATGGCTTTTTCTACGTTCAAGATCTTACCGCGCAAAGGTAGGATGGCTTGATAGCCCCTATCACGACCTTGTTTGGCAGTACCGCCCGCACTATCACCCTCAACCAAGTACAATTCGCATTTTTCCGGATTGCGTTCGCTACAATCGGCCAATTTACCAGGCAAACCGCCTCCACTCAATACCGTTTTACGTTGCACCAATTCGCGGGCTTTACGAGCAGCTGCGCGGGCTTGCGCTGCTAATATTACTTTTTGAATAATATTCTTAGCATCGCGTGGATTTTCTTCCAAAAAGTTCTCCAACACTTTTGACACGGTAGAATCTACCACACCCATTACATCACTATTACCCAGTTTAGTTTTGGTTTGACCCTCAAACTGAGGTTCAGGAACTTTTACAGAAATAATTGAGCTCAATCCTTCACGAAAATCATCGCCTTCAATTTCAACTTTTGCCTTTTCAAAAAGGTTTTCTCTCTCACCGTAGGCCTTGAACACACGGGTAAGAGCTCTTCTAAAGCCTGATACGTGTGTGCCGCCCTCAATAGTATTGATATTGTTTACATACGAATAGATGTGTTCGCTGTAACTATCGTTATAGGTTAATGCAACCTCAACGGCCACATTTGAATTCTCGTCTCTCCCTTCTACATAAATAACTCGAGGGATCAAATTGTTACGACCGGCGTTTTTATCGAGCATCTCAACAAACTCAATAATACCGCCTTCACTAAAATAGGTTTTAGAAAAAGGTGCTCCATTTTCGTCGAGCTCACGGAAATCAGTAAGCGTAATGGAGATGCCTCTATTAAGGTACGCCAATTCGCGCAAACGTGCTTCTAGTGTTTCTTTTTTGTAAACTGTTGCGCTGAAAATAGACGTGTCGGGCCAGAAATGCACTCTGGTGCCGGTTATATCGCTGGTTCCAATTTCGCGCACGGCGTATTGAGGAACACCAATAGCGTATTCTTGCTCAAATATCTTACCCTCACGTTGTACAGTAACGATCAGTTTTGTACTTAGTGCGTTCACGCAACTTACCCCTACCCCGTGCAAACCACCGGATACTTTATAGGTATTCTTGTCAAACTTACCACCCGCGTGCAGTACGGTCATTACCACTTCCAATGCGCTCTTCTTTTCTTTTGGGTGCATTCCTGTAGGAATACCGCGACCATCATCTTGTACACTGATGGAATTATCTTCGTGAATATTAACGGAAATATTTTTGCAATAACCAGCCAATGCTTCGTCGATAGAGTTGTCCACCACTTCGTATACTAGGTGATGCAATCCTTTCTCACCAATATCGCCGATATACATCGCAGGGCGTTTACGCACTGCCTCCAATCCTTCCAGGACTTGTATACTATCTGCACCGTACCCGGGGTTTTGTGCGGGTAATTGTTCATTTTTTTCCTGTTCCATATTTATTTTTTGTGCGCCGATTTTTGTGATAAGGCTATTCTTGCAAATGTACTAAAATAGCGGCTAAGCGCCGATTTTGAAGGGCCAATGTTACCCACTTTTTTCGGTTCTAAAAAGCTCACTAACAGGCAGTTCTTCACCAACTTTTCCACATCAGTTAGAAGGGAGGTATTCCAATAGGTCGCTTGCTTATCTTTACCCCTGATTATGGCAAACACTAGTACAAAATTCACGCAAATCGCTTTCTCATTCGACGATTTTGGAGCAGCCGAAGAAGCGATCAACCATGAAGTGCAAGAACCAGTAGCGAAACCGATGAGCGAAGAGCCACCCGTGAACGTAGGTGTGCGCCTCAAGGCATTGAAAACTGTTGTTCCCGTTCAAGAAACGGTTGAAACAGTAGAAGAAGAGACCCCGGTAGCGCTTCCCGAAGTGATTGAGGTTTCTGCCATTGAAGCTACTGAATTGGAAAGCATCGTAGCCAAACCCGTTATCAATAGCACCAATAACAATAGCGCCCTTCGTACAAAATCTACCCGCGGTAGAAAATCGCTGAAAGCGATTGCAGCCGAGGCCGATTTAATTAATATTCCCGATGATGAAGTACTGTTCCAAAAACAATACTATCCTATTGGGGAAGTGGCAGAAATGTTTCATGTAAATACTTCATTGATTCGCTTTTGGACCAATGAGTTCGATATGATTCAGCCTAGAACCAACCGCAAAGGCGACCGCCTCTTCCGTCCGGTCGACATTAAGAACCTCCAATTGATCCACGATCTGCTTCGCAGACGCAAATTGACCATTGAAGGCGCAAAAGACTTCCTGAAAAAGAACAAAAAGGCACAAGAACGCCATGAAATGATTGAATCTCTCAGAAAGATGAAATCGTTTTTCTTAGAAGTGAAAGCCAGTCTTTAATTATTCGGGGTCTTTTACAGAAAGCTTAATTCCCAATTCTTTCAATTGCTGAATGATGGCAAGATTGATTTCTTGTCTGCCTGCATTGAACTGCGCAATTGGTACGGTTGGTGTAAAAAATTCTACTTGTACAATATAGCCGGTGCGTGTAATATCCGAAAGAAATACACTGTAGTTTTCTACAAACTCCTTTTTGCGCTTTAGAATCGCTTCTATGCTCAAAAGCAATTGCTGAACGGCATCAGCCGGTGTATTGGCTTGCAAGTCTAATTGAATAAACCCTCTACGCTGCGTGCGCAATGTTAGGTTATCCATGATACTATCTACCATTTGCTTATTAGGCATGGTTAGAAAGGTTTTCTGATCGGTCCGAATCCGTGTACTCCTCAATCCAATTTTCTCCACCGTTCCGGTAATGTTCTGAACTTTTACCAAATCGCCGGTAGTAAAAGGCTTATCAAAGAAGATAATAAAAGAGGCAATAAAGTTTTCCAAGCTTTCGCGGAACGCCAAGGCAAAAGCAGCACTGGCGATACTAAGACCGGTAAGAAAACTTCCAATATTAAGATGGAATCCAAATTTTAGGCACAACAATACTCCGTTAATAACCAATACAACTTTGAAGAAATCTTTAAAGAAAACAATCAGTTGGTTATCGGTTTGATCAGCCGTTAAATTGGCTTTTTGCTCCAAGATCATTGCAATGAAATCGATCACTCGTCTCAATAACCAAATAAAGGAAATGATCAATACTATAATGCTGATACTGTCAACAATGGTTCTAAAACTAACTTTATAAATGGTGAAATTGGGCTCAATCTCAACTCCCAGTATTGAAAAAGGAGTAGTTGGGAAATGCAGTTTCTCAAAGGCAATAAGGGTGATCAGAATGAGTAAGAAGGTCTTTAAAGGAGCTACTACAAGGTTCACGAATGTGGTTTTGTCTACTCCTCTTGCCACTTTCTTCACAACACGAAACAGCAAGCCTGCAATGTATCTCGACAAGTAGTGCTTGAATAAGAAAACGATGAAAATGATGCCAATTACCCAGAGATAACTCTTAACAGGATTGTCTAATATCACCCGATTCAAAAACTCTTTCATAATCCTTCTTTATTGATACTTGTAAATACTGATCTTATCTTCAAATAATAGATATATGCGTTCAGGCGCAATGATAATTTTCTGAGCGGCTTTCCAAGAAGGGTCTATTTTATACTCTGATAAGCTGAATGACTGAGCATCGTAACGGTACAGGATATCTCCTTTTCTTCCAAATAGTAACCCATTAATAATTACCACATCAGACCAACCCGTATACGGAACTCTTCTTTTGAAACTTCCATAATAGTCAAAAACATAAAATCCCAGTTGCTGATCGTAGAGGTAAAGAAATTTATTCTGATCTACGATCAATTGTGGCGATGGCATGGAGTCGAAGAGTTGACGAAAGTCTGAAAATTGATCGGCAACTTTACCGGCATCATCAAGGTGTTTAATGGTTGCTGCTTGCTCATCATAAACCCAAATACCATTATCGTATGCTTGACCGATGGCTTTTACCTGTAGTAGGCCCAACTTTCTAAAATCGATCACATCCCTTCTATTCAAGAATCGATCGAGTACAACAAGGGTCCCAAAGTCTTTAAAATATAGAAGAACTTTCAATGGATTGCTGGCGTCTATCCGAAACAGTTTGCCATGTCGGCGCATCTCGTTAAAAACAGCCAAGGAATCACCGTTTGCAGTAAACTTCTTTAGTTGACCTTGTTTAGAAATGGTCAATACTTGTTGTAAAGGATCAACTGTGAAATCAGAAAAACTGCCTTCTAACGAACGTTCCAGCTTGAACTCCGTTTGAGCCTGTCCCCAAATTGGAGCCAACATAATCAAGTATAGTACTAGCTTCTTCATGAAACACGAACGATCCATTTTTCCTTTTCCGGATCAATACTATGAAGCGAAACAACGCTTCCGTCAAATACTGCATAGGTGTCGTATTTGATCCAATCGCCTAGATTGATGTACCGACTCTTTTTGTTCGATAACAAATAATCGATCGGTAAATGGCGATGTCCGAAAAGTAAGTATTCGTAACTCTTTTGTTTAATTTGATCTTCACTGAATTGCACCAGCCATTCTTTATCGGATCCGAGAAACGTACCATCATTCGTACCCGTAACGGCTCTGCTTCTGCCACTGGAAAAGTTTGCCAAACCCATGCCAAAAGCAGGCGGCAGTATTCCAAACAACCACTGACAAACAGGATTTCGGAAAATTTTCTTGAGCATCTTATATCCATGATCGCCGGGTCCTAGTCCGTCGCCATGTCCAATTAAAAAAGGAATGCCATTGAATTCATATTCTTGAGGTTGATGATAGACTGGGATGTTAAGCTCTTGTTCGAAATATCCTTTCATCCACATATCATGGTTTCCTACAAAGAAATGAATGGGAATGCCTTCATCGGTCCATTGTGCAAGTGTTCCCATGAGACGAACAAAGCCTTTCGGAACAACGGTTCTGTATTCATACCAGAAATCAAACATGTCGCCAACAATGAACAACATGGCGGTTTCATGTTTAACAGATTCTAAAAAAGAAATGATTTTTTTTTCTCGGGCGATGCTGCTGGCATGATCAGGTACTCCCAAATGGAAGTCGGAAATAAAGTAGATTTTTTTACCTGCGGGTAACTGCATGCGCACAGAATATTGAGCTTTTAAGGAAAGTTTCTATTTTGAATTGCGATACGCGAGTACATCGCCCGATTCAATAATGGGATGATCACTCACATTTCCATTGTACCAATACACCCAAGCTTCGGTAGTATAACCGTTTGAGAAAATGGTAGCCAAATCTCTTCTATACAAAGGAATTTCTCCGATTTCTGCATTCACTCCTTCATAATCGTCAAGCTGCGCGAAAGCCCAGCCATATTCATCTTTCTGGTTCAACTCATAAAGCTCGCCTACTATGTAATGATCGGAATGAACAGGAATGGCTGCGGGGTAATCTCCCATGTCGTAGAGCAAGCCTTTTACTTTTGCCGGCCCTACAAAACGAAAATAATTGCTGATGTATTGATAAGCAGGATGATGGAACCCTTGACGAAGAGATCCATACACAAATAATTTTAAGGATTTTGGCTCCATACCATAAAGATACGAAACCCTGACTATCCTTGATCCAGTAAAAAGCAATAGACTTCTTTGGGACCGTGCACCCCTACAACGAGGGTCTTTTCGATGTCAGCCGTACGGCTTGGACCGGTCGCAAAGCTGATCAAAGATGGGAGTTGCTGGTTGTATTGATCGCGGATCAATTGCAATCCATCTTTAATGTCATATACAAGCTGCTTAGTAGTGGCAATGCAAATATGTATTGGAGCGTACACGCTGGTTGTTCTTCCGCTCGCTTCAACTGAAGAAAGCACAATAGTGCCGGTTCTGGCAATCAAGTAATCGCAGCGGGTAATACTTGCATCACAAGTTGCCAAATTATCGTGGGGTGTAATCTGATCTTTCAGTAATTGGCTAAGCGCTGCATCTTCGGTTCTAAAATGAATCTTACCCCAACCTTTTTGATCTGCCAATTGCTTCAAGGTTGCAATAAGTTCTGCAACATCAGCACAGTATACAAACTTACCTTGAAGCTTGGTGAACTGTTCAGCAAACTGAATTTCCAATTCTTGCGAAGAAGGCTGGAATACTGAAGCAGTAGCATCCGATTGAGGAAAAGGTACAGGCGTTGAGTGAGTCAACGCCTGTCTTATTTTTTTTAAAATCGATTCTTTTGCTGCTGAGATCTGCATGATTGATTGAATTAAGCAGGGTTTTCAGTACCTGAAGTTCCGGTTGCTGAAGGGCCAAGATGAGTTTCATCTCCTACCTGTAAGGTTTTCTTTTCTTCAAAAGGACGCTTTCCAATCAATGCTTCCACATCACTTTGGAATAACACTTCTTTATCCAGCAAAGCTTCCGCTAATTTTTCAACTTGAGCTTTCTTTTCTGTAAGCAATTGCTTGGTTTTTTCATAAGCGTCATCAATCAACTTACGAACTTCCTCATCGATCAATTTCGAAGTTTCTTCGGAATAAGGCTTTGTAAACGAATTCTCTGATTGAGGATCATAGAAACTTACATTTCCAACTTTATCATTCATACCATAAACCGTTACCATTGAGTAAGCGATTCTGGTAATTTGCTGCAAGTCGTTTTGAGCACCTGTAGAAATTTTATGGAAGAAGATATCTTCACTGGCTCTACCACCCAAGGTCATGCAAATTTGATCCAATAATTGATCTGTATTGTACAAATATTGTTCTTTAGGCGTGTACTGCGCGTACCCTAAAGCCGCGGTACCTCTTGGTACGATTGTTACTTTCAATAACGGATAGGCATGTTCTAAATACCAACCACAAATAGCATGTCCTGCTTCGTGATAAGCGATGATTTTTTTCTCATCGGAAGAAATGATCTTGTTCTTTTTCTCCAAACCACCAATTACACGGTCTACCGCATCTTGGAAGTCTTCCATATCTACTGCTTCTTTTCCTTTACGAGCTGCGATCAAAGCGGCTTCGTTACAAACATTGGAGATGTCGGCACCGGCAAATCCTGGTGTTTGTTCGGCAAGTTTGTGTATATCGAGTGTTTGAGAAATTTTGATTGGTTTCAAGTGCACTTTAAAAATTGCTTCACGGCCTTTTAAATCCGGTTTGTCAATTGTTATTTGACGATCGAAACGACCCGGACGCAACAAGGCACTGTCCAATACATCGGGACGGTTAGTGGCCGCCAGTACAATGATACCCGATTCACCACTAAAGCCATCCATTTCCACCAATAATTGGTTAAGGGTGCTTTCGCGTTCATCGTTACTCATGATGGCGTTCTTCCCACGTGCTCTACCAATTGCGTCAATTTCATCGATGAAGATGATACATGG
>DGDD01000286.1 GCA_002385265.1 Chitinophagaceae bacterium UBA3961 | reverse complement strand
TGCTCTTCCGATCTGTACGACAAAAAGGAGATCTCAAATATTTATGCTGCAATTGCATTTTCAAGTCATAAACTTAAATTGAAGAAAGAAGCAGTAGGGTTGTTGCTAAAAGCAATACAGCACAATCCATTTAGATTTATTAACTATTTACGCGTTATCCGTTACGCTATATCTTAAACAAAACCCAACATGTCTGATACTGTTTGTGCTGTTATTGTAACATATAACAGGATTGATACTTTGAAAACTGCCTTACAACACATTCTGGATCAAAACAAAGTTCCGGAACGAATAATTATTGTTGACAACAATAGTACAGATGGCACAATTGATTATTTAAAAACACTCGAGGGACATGCAATTGTTCATCCAATGTATTTGCCTTCGAATGTTGGATCAGCTGGCGCCATTGCAGCTGCTATGAAAGAAGGAATCAAGAATGGAAAATTCGACTATTTCTGGATTCTTGATGATGATACTTTCTATGAGAAAAATGCATTAAACGAGCTACTCGATAACATGCATAAAACTGATTTTGCAATGATCGGTCTTCATGGTGCTCATATAAAGTTTGGCAGAAAAATTATGGTGTCGGATGATGCACCACTTACTCAAGTAGATTATTCGTTAATAGACGGTTCATTGATCAAAACTGAGGCTATTGAAAAATCGGGAGTGGTAGATGAACGCTTTTTTATGATGTGTGATGATCATGAATACAGTTTGCGGCTTCGTCAGAATGGATTCAAGATTGGCGTATTGAAAAATGGGGCAGACAACCGCTTGTACTTGGGTGGTCATGGTAGCTTTACGCGCGCCACCCTTTGGAGAGGATATTATTCTGCACGAAATCATATGTTGATCATCCGAAAATACTTTTCAATTCCAAATTTACTTGCTTATATATGGATGCAAATCAAGTTGTTAACAGCAGCAGCACTATTTGCTCCAGACCGCTTCAAAAGAGTTCGGTACCGCTTGAAAGGAATTTGGCATGGGATCAGAGGAATTGGTGGTAGAACATTGGATCCCGGTACATTGGAGTTTGACATGAAAAACAGAATGTAATTCTATTGTTAATTTATTAAGGATATTTTAAGGTGTTCTGATTTTTCGTGAAATTTAGCCATGTTTGGCGCAAAATTCCGTAAACGAACCATCAGTAACCTTAAACTAATATACAAAGCGGGGATATTAAAAACCCTCTTTATATTGTTTTCTTTCACAGGTTCAGCTGAAGAAATTGATGTTGAATGGAAAGGTCGACATGTTTACATTAGAAAACGTTCTAGTGATTTCATGGTGTTTCGACAAATTTTCATCAATGAACAGTACGCGATTCGAGAATTACCTGAAAAAAGCAGTGTTAAAAACATAATTGATCTCGGCTCCAATATTGGATTATCGGTCGAATATTTTAAGATGCGTTTTCCGAATGCTCGAATTATTGCAGTTGAACCCGAATCCGAGAACTTCAAACAACTCCTTAAGAATACACAACAGTTCGAAAAAATTATATGCCTCAATAGGGCTATTTGGAATTCAGAAACTGTTCTGAATATTGCAGATGAAGGAATGGGTAATTACGGATACATGACTGTTGAAGGCTCTGAGCATACCATCCAACGTATTCCAACTACAACCATTCCAACAATTATGCGAGAATATTCAATCGATTTTATCGATATTCTCAAAATAGATATTGAGGGTGCAGAAGTTTCATTATTCAAAGACAATTACACTGAATGGCTTTCAAAAACCGGTTGCATTATAATTGAACTTCACGATTGGGTTAAGCCGGGATGTGCTGAAGTGTTTTTCAAGGCACTTTCTAATTTTCACTATAATTTCTCTTATAAAGGGGAAAGTGTGGTCATCAATCTAATACACTCATAAGTTAATTCACTCAAGTAATTATGAACGATATACAGGTCGACAATAAGTCGGCCCTTACTGCTTTATTCGTAATCGATTCGCTTGAAATTGGCGGTGCAGAGCAAAGCTTGTTTGAGAATCTACGCAGATTTAGTAATGTAAAGCCTATTGTTTGTCACTTATACAAAGGTGAAACTTTAAAATCATCTTTTGAAAAGGAAGGAATCACAGTTTATTCGCTTAATGTTTCAGGCAAATATGGTTTTATCGAGGCAGCAAAGAAACTTACAAAAATAGTTCGTAAAACCAAGCCTCAAGGTTTGGTCGCCTATTTAACACGTTCAGAACTGGTCTCCAGATATGTTGCAAAGAAGCTAAAAATACCTGTTTTTGGAACATTCGTAAGTGATTTGTATTCTGATGAATACAATCGAAAACTAAGTGCAAAAGCACGAGTACTTGTAACGATATTCAAAAGTATTAATCGATTTACAGCACGATACTGTCGTGGATTCATCGCAAATTCTGAAAGCACGAAAAAGGTTAACTGTATACATCTGAAAGTGAACCCGGAAAAGGTTGTAGTGATCAATAGAGGAAGAGACGGTTCAAGATTTCATTTCCATAATAATCGACTTAATTCGGAGCGAATAAAACTAATAAGCATCGGCAGGCTTGTAGGTGTAAAAGGACATCAAGATTTGATTCGAGCTGTTGCAGTGGAACGTGAACAAGGTCGCTCCTTTGAATTGGATATTGCAGGTGAAGGACCAGAGCGAGTATCGTTGGAAAAACTGATTAATGAATTGAACCTAAATGAGGTGGTACGTTTATTAGGGAGTCGTAAAGATATACCAGAATTGGTTCAAGAATACGATGCCTTCTTTTTCGGGTCGCACAGTGAAGGATTTAGTGGGTCTGTAGTTGAAGCAATGATGGCCGGCCTACCGGTTATTGTAAGTGGTATCCCGGTAAACAAAGAAGTGGTTACACATTTAGAAACAGGATATATTTTTGAAAAGGCATCCATTGAGAGTGCAGCAAAAGCTCTTGAATGGTTGAACTCAAATAAGCAAGAGGCCTTAAAAATGGCAGAAAAAGCTAATCAAATTGCCAGAGAACGTTTCGAATTAAATACAATCGCAAAGGAGTTTGAGTCGTACTTGCTCCAACAATTACAATAATGAAGATTCTACAGTTGGTTCAGAAGCCTCAAATGCGAGGTGCGGAGATGTTTGCTTCGCAGCTTTCTACCCACATTAATACATTAGGTCACGAAGCTCAATTGGTGTTCATTTATCCCGGTGAAGCACCATTGCCTTTTTCTGGTAAAAAGCATCATATCTACGGACATTCAAAAAAGAAGTTCTTTGATATTGCTGCTTGGAAAAGACTTGCAGCGATAATAAAAGCAGAAAAGCCGGATATTATACAGGCTAATGCCGGAGATACTTTAAAATATGCTGTTTTTTCTAAACTGATCTTTCGTTGGAAACAGCCAATTGTGTTCAGAAACGCAAGTACGATCAGCCTTTATATAAAATCAAGTTCTGCTAAACTTCTGAATGGCTTTTTCTTTTCTTTCTGCAAAAAAATTATATCGGTAAGTCATTTGTCTGCAAAAGATTTCAAGGCTTTGTATCCAAAATTTACCAATCGAACTGTTGTGATTCCTGTTGGTATTGATTCGATAGAAAAGCTACAATCGGACGAAAAATTGACTGGTGAGCCCGCTATTTTGCATGTGGGTGGATTTAGCTTTGAGAAAAACCATCGTGAACTCATTTCAATATTTGAACTTTTTCTTAGAACATACCCGAAAGCTCAACTGCACTTAGTGGGAGATGGACCATTGAAAAATTCGATTGAAAAGTTGGTTAACGAAAAGAATTTAGAAGCCTGCGTTCATTTCTACGGTTTTAGAAAAGATGCACCTGTTTTTATGCAAAAGGCCGATTGCCTCGTATTGCCGAGTGTAATTGAAGGATTACCAGGGGTTATTTTAGAAGCTTTTGCATGTTCGCTTCCTGTAGTCGCAAACGATGTGGGCGGAATTCATGAAATCGTTAGGAACAAGGAAACCGGCTTTTTAGTAGCAAAAGGTGATATCAACGCTTTCTGTGAGGCCATGGTACAACAGGTTGCTAGCCCTAATGCTCTAATGAAGGAAAAAGCACTGAATTTGGTCAATAACGAATATCAGAACAATAAAATAGCGGAAAAATTTATCATAGAATACAGAAATCTATTGTAAATCATTGACTTATTCTTTGAAAAGTAGTAATTATGTCCCCAACTGAAAAAAACTATTTGAGAGTGAAAACTTCAAGTAATCAATCGAAAATACCGGTATTGCACATTATCAAGTCTCTTGGTAGAGGCGGTGCCGAAATATTGCTTCCCGAAACCTTGCGTAAACATGATAAAGAGAAGTATGAATTTCACTATATCTATTTTCTTCCTTGGAAGAATCAAGTGGTAGGTGAAATTGAAAAGGAGGGAGGGAAAGTAATCTGTATTCCTGCAAAGAATAATCTGGAGATCTTTTTGAGAGCAAGAAAAATAGCTGCCTATGTAAAAGAGCATAAGATTCAATTGATCCATTGTCACTTACCTTGGGCCGGAATTGTTGGTCGCTTAGTAGGAAGATTAACAAAGGTTCCGGTTGTATACACAGAACACAACAAATGGGAGCGTTATCATAAACTCACTTATTTCTTGAATAAGTTCAGTTTTGCCAGTCAGGAAACAGTAATTGCTGTTTCGGGTGAAGTTGCTCAATCAATTAAAAGTCACTACAAAGGGTCTAAGCCAAATGTTACCGTTGTAATGAATGGAATTGATACAGATAAGTATTCACCACAACAAGCAGGAGCGCTAAACGTGCGTGAACAACTTAAAATACCTGTTGACGCTCCGGTTATTGGAATTGCATGTGTTTTCAGAGCACAGAAAAGATTGACTACCTGGGTGTCTATTGCAGCAGAGATTCGTGCACAAATTCCCAATGCCCATTTCATAGTAGTAGGCGATGGAATTTTGAGAGAAGAAGTATTCAAGAAAGCGAAAGAACTTAATACAGAGAATTACCTTCACTTTGTAGGCCTCCAAACAGAAACACGTCCATATTTTAAAGCCATGGACATCTTTATGATGAGTTCTGAGTTTGAAGGACTGCCGATAGCAATGCTGGAGGCAATGAGTATGGGTTGTATGCCCGCATGTACTGCCGCAGGTGGTATAGGCGAAGTTGTAAAAGATGGATTGAATGGCATTTTAGTACCTGTTCATGAACCAATGAAACTATCAACAGAAATCATTGAATTATTAAACAATAGCGAAGAACTTAATAAACGCAAAAAGGCCGCCCAAAAAACCGTGATTGATTCATTTAGTATGACAAAGATGGTGGGTGAGCTTGAGGACATCTATTCAAATGTTCTATAACTAATTAATTTATTTTACTGTGATTGGAGCTTTCATACTTCTTATTGTGATTTACGCTTGTACCATTCCAATTCTCAATGGAATGCGCAAGAAGTTTTCTTGGTTCGATGTGAGTTTGATGCAAAAACTGTTTTGGTATCACGTCCTCTTTTTTCTGATCTATTATATTTTTGCACTATACAGCCCTTCAGATTCAAAAGGCTATTTTTCAAGACCTCAAGTTGCATTAGATGGTTGGCTTGAAATTTATGACACCGGTACTCCATTTATTGACTTCCTGGGCTATCCATTTATTGTAAAGTTTGGATTCAGTTATGAAATGATGATGTTATTGTTTTCTTGGTTAGGATACTGGGGCTTCGTATACTTTTATATATTCTTCAAAGAAAATGTAAAACATAAGCATACTTTTTATGGTAAAGATTTAATTACCATATTTATATTCCTTCCTAATATGCACTATTGGACTGCGTCGTTAGGAAAAGGTTCAATCATCTTCTGGGGGCTGGCACTCACCACTTATGGTATCAGCAATATCTCGAAAAGAAAGTTCTCCATTTTTCTCGGAATGCTGATTGTTTATCAAGTAAGGCCCCACGTGTTTTTTGTAATGTTAGGTGCAATATTGGTAGGCTTCTTTACAGGTCGGCAGAAAGTGCCTTTTTACCAGAAAATGATTGTATTGCTTGCCGGTACAGCTACCTTGATCTTGATGTATGATAAAATTCTTGCGTTTGCTAACCTGGATGGAGATAATGTATTTGAAAGCTTCGATGCATTATCTAGTCACAGAGCACAGGAATTGGCGAAATCGAATTCCGGTATTGATATTTCAAATTATCCCCTGATATTTAAGTTTTTCACTTTTTGGTATCGTCCTTTGTTCATAGATAGTCCCGGGCCGGTTGGTCTTTTAGTAAGTTTTGAAAACATGTTCTACTTGGCACTTACTGTGCGACTCTTTAAGGGAAGATTCCTTGCATTTTTCGCAAAAAGTGATGCACTTGTGAAAACAAGTGCCGTTATGTTCTTAGGAATTTCTTTTGCTTTGTCTGGAACACTGTCGAATCTAGGTATTATTATTCGCCAGAAAAGCATGGTAATGTATTATTTCTTGTTCATAATTCTGGCTTTCCTTGAGTATAAAAAAGTGTTACAGGAGAATAAAAAGAAGACCGAAGCAGAGCAAGTAGATACCGAACTGGAAGTACCAAACAATATTCAACTAACTCAATAAAACGTGCATATATGAGCGGCATTTTCACCATTTCTTTAGATTTCGAACTTCATTGGGGTGTTTTTGATAAGAAGGATCGAAATCAAAGAGAAACTTGTTATCGTAACACACTGAATTTGGTTCCTCGAATGCTGGAAGCATTTGCTAAATATGATGTTCATGTGACTTGGGCTACCGTTGGAAGTATGTTTGTGAACAACGAATCTGAATGGAATGCCATTAAACCCAAAGTTGAGCCTGAATACGAAATTGAAAAGTATTCAGCTTATGATTTTGCTAGAAAAAATGGCCTAGCTGAGGGTTATCGTTGGGCGCATTTTGCTCCGGATATGGTTGCTGAAATATTAAAATATCCCGGTCAAGAATTAGGCACCCATACTTTTAGTCACTATTACTGCTTAGAAAAGCAACGTAATAATGATGCATTCAATGCAGACCTGATGGCTGCCGCAAGAGCATCGGCGCCTTACAACACCCCTATGCTTTCTTTGGTATTTCCAAGAAATCAATTCAATCCGGAATACCTGAGAACTTGCACCAAAAATGGCATTTTAACCGTTCGTTCAAATCCTTCCGATTGGTTCTGGAGTCCGGTTACCAATAAGGGAGCCAATTTAACCAGGAAAATTGCAAGAACTTTGGACGCATATGTAAAAGTGAGCAGTCACAGAACATCTTATCCACTGAGTTCGATCAAAATTACGGATGGAGAACCTCTTCAATTGCCGGCGAGTAGATTTCTCAGACCATGGAGAGACAAGTATCAATTTGCCAATGGCTTGCGCATTCGCAGGCTTTGTGCAGAAATGAAAGAGGCTGCTCAGAAAAATGAAGTGTATCATTTGTGGTGGCATCCGGAAAACTTTGGCGATCACCCCGAACAAAATATGCAAAGTTTGAAAGTGTTGCTGGAGCAATACCAAAAGTTAAAAGCAAAATACGGTATGCAGAGTTGGACAATGGGAGAGTATGCTCAACATTTGATTCCAGAACGCTACGAAGCACGTTTGAAACAACCGGTAGTTTTACAAAAAGAGGCAGTCTAACCCATGATTATACGTTCGGCAACTGACCAAGATCACGAAGGAATCATTGATTTACTCCGCGATTCCTTGGGTGAATCAACGATACCAAAGTCGGCAGCTCTTTGGCAATGGAAACATCAGAATAGTCCATTTGGGCCATCCTATGTATTGGTTGCCGAAGAAGAAGGCAAACTAATAGGTCTTAGGGCCTTCATGCGTTGGCAATGGCACCGAGACGGCAAGATATACAGCACCATTCGCGCAGTTGATACGGCAACGCATCCCGCACACCAAGGGAAGGGCATTTTTAAAAAACTGACACTTCAACAAGCTCAACTGTGTAAAAGCGATGGAGTACAGTTTATTTTTAATACTCCTAATGATCAGAGCCGACCAGGATATCTAAAAATGGGTTGGGTAGCTCAAGGGAAAATGCCTTTGAAGATCAAGGCAATTCAACCTATTCAAACAATTGTAGGAAAACTCCAGAAAATTGATAAGTATAGTGATGAGACCAACCCTGTATGGAATCAAAAATGGACTTTTTCGCTCTTTGATTTGGTGAATCAATATAAACCAGATACAAACCGATTAACAACGGTTCTAAGCCCCGATTATATTTCCTGGAGGTATGCAAATAATCCGCTGTTCAAATACCAATTTTTTACTGACTACAAGAATTACATTATAATTACCAGAATCAAGAATTACGGCTTCGCAAGAGAACTCCGAATTGCCGATTTCATTTTAATAAATCCATCTGCAAAAAAAGAAATCAACAAACATATTAAACAGGAGCTTGGTCAATTTGTGAAAGAAGCAAAGATTTCTTTTGTTTCCATGTCGGGTCAGCAATACAAAATAAATGCGGCCTATTTAAAGTGGATGGGACTACTACCTTCTTTGCAAATTGGGCCAATAGTTACGTTGAAAGATTTGAACATGCATGAACAATTCCCCAATTTACTGAAAATTAAAAACTGGGGATATTCTTTGGGTGATATGGAACTCTTTTAAAGCCGATTTTGAAAAATGGATAAGAAGATAAAGCTGATACGAGTTACAACAGTGCCCATTTCACTTAAAGTGTTGCTTAGGCATCAGCTTAAGTACATGTCGAACTATATGGAGGTCATTGGCATTTCTTCACCGGGAATTGAATTGAAAGAAGTTGAAGATCAGGAAGGAATCAGAACTATTCCTGTACCAATGACGAGGGCGATTACGCCGTTTCAAGATTTGAAGTCAATTTGGAATTTATATAAGATTCTTAGAAAAGAGCGTCCTGCCATTATTCATTCTCATACTCCTAAAGCCGGTTTGGTGGCCATGATTGCAGGAAGATTAGCAAGAGTGCCCGTTTGTATCCATACTGTAGCAGGACTTCCTCTCGTAGAAGCAACAGGAGTGAAACGTCGCCTACTAATTATGGTAGAGAAATTGATTTATCGCTTTGCTCATAAGGTATATCCGAATTCAAGTAATCAAGCTCAATTCATCATCGAGACAAAACTTGCAAAACCATCCAAAATAAAGGTTTTGGGTAACGGAAGCAGTAATGGTATTAATACAGATTTTTTTGCTAGAACTCCAGAACTTGAATCTAAGGCAAATGAAATCAAGTCTAAACATCATCTTTCAAAAGATACTTTTACGTTTGTTTTTGTTGGAAGAATTGTTCGAGACAAGGGTATACATGAGTTAATCGATTCTTTTGTGCAGATCTACAGTGTGAATGGCTCTGTTCGGTTGCTACTGGTAGGGCCATTTGAACAATCTTTGGATCCTATTTCAGAAGATCGTTTGGAAATTTTGAAAACACATCCTGGAATCATTCATTATGACTTCCAACAGGATGTTCGCCCCTTTTTAATGGCAGCTGATGTTTTGGTTTTCCCGTCATATAGAGAAGGGTTTCCCAATGTACCGATGCAAGCAGGCGCGTTAGCGCTACCTCAAATTGTCACTAATATTAATGGTTGTAACGAAATAGTAGAAGATGGGAAGAATGGTCTGATTGTAACTCCAAAATCAAACCACAACTTACAAGCAGCAATGGAGCGTATGATAACCAACAAATCGCTATTCGAGTTTTGTAAAGAAAATGCTCGTAACATGATTGTGTCTAGGTATCATCAACCTTATTTTTGGAACATTATTCATCAAGAGTATAATCATTTGCTAAATAAAACGCAACGTGTATAAACATTTTCTGAAACAGGTACTTGACAGCACTTTGGCCTTCGTTGCCTTAATCATTGCGAGCCCTGTTATATTTCTTACCATTGTGTTTTTGGCTATTGCCAACCAGGGTAAGCCCTTTTTCTTTCAAAGAAGGCCAGGTAAAAACGGACGTGTTTTCCTGCTGGTGAAATTCAAAACCATGAATGATCGAAAAGATCAAGATGGTAAATTGCTTCCAGATGAAGTGCGTCTTACAAGAATTGGAGCATTTGTCCGTAAAACGTCGTTAGATGAATTACCGCAATTAATCAATGTTTTAAAAGGCGATATGAGCCTTGTTGGGCCAAGACCATTGCTTGTGGAATATTTACCATTGTATACACCGGAACAAAATCGCAGACACGAAGTAAAACCTGGAATTACAGGATGGGCTCAAGTAAACGGAAGAAATGCGATAAGTTGGGATCAAAAATTTACTTACGATGTTTGGTATGTCGACAACATTAGTTTTCTTTTGGACATAAAAATCATCTTTCTAACAATTAAGAAGGTATTCAAATCTGAAGGGATAAGTTCTCAAGGGCATGCAACTATGCCATTTTTTACCGGAAACAACAAATAAATGAACATATTAATTACATCGGCAGGACAAAGAGTATCATTGGTACGAGCATTTCAGAAAGAGCTTAAAGCGTTGTATCCAAATAGTAAAGTTTTTACCACTGATATGGCGCCTCAATTGAGTGCAGCTTGTAATGTATCAGATGCTTATTTCAAAGTAAAACGAGTTACAGACCCATCATATATCAATGATTTACTTCAGTTATGTGTGGAGCAAGATATTAGAATGATTGTGCCAACAATAGATACTGAGCTGTTGGTGCTTGCTGAGAACAGAGCTTCATTCGAAGAGAAGGGAATTTACGTTATGGTGAGCGAGTTACCTGTTGTAGATATGTGCAGAGACAAACGGAAAACAAATTCTTTTTTTGAATCGAGAGGAATATCCATTCCTAAAGCGATTGATAAAAACAATCCAAGCTTTCCTTTGTTTATTAAACCATACGATGGAAGTTTAAGCAGTGACAACTACATTATTCATAGCAAAGAAGAACTCCGCGATATTCACCTCACTAACGAGAAGTTCTTGTTCATGGAGTATTTGAATAAAAAAGAGTACGATGAATTTACGGTCGATATGTACTTCAATAGGGTAGGTGCATTGTGCTGTATTGTGCCAAGAAAACGAATATTAATACGTGCGGGAGAGATTAATAAGGGGGTGACATGCAAAAATGTATTTGTATCTTATTTAAAAGAAAAAATAGGAACGATAGAAGGCGCTCGAGGTTGCTTAACTGGTCAATTCTTTCTTCATCCGGAGAATGGCAAAATTGCAGCCATTGAAATCAATGCCAGGTATGGCGGTGGTTATCCTTTGAGTTATAGGGCCGGTGCGAACTATCCCAAATGGATGATTCAAGAATATTTCCAAAATCAAGCTGTTTCCTATACTGATAATTGGGAGAACAATTTACTCATGTTACGATACGACGACGAAGTTTTGGTTCATGATTATAAAGCAAACTAACAAACCATTTATAGTATTTGATTTAGATGATACTTTATTTCAGGAAATCAATTTCCTGAAATCAGCATACCGTCATATTGAATTGCTTTTGAAGCCCTACCTTCAGGAAAATTTGGCTGACCAAATGTACCTGGAGTATACAAAAGGTAACAACGCTTTCAAATGGTTATTAGAAAGGTATAAGGAACAATTGCCATCAAATGTAGATTTGAATTTTCTACTCCACGAATACAGAACGCATCATCCAACTATTGAGCTCAACCGAGATGCTGCTATGTTCATTAAATCACTTCAACGCTATTCCATCCCTTTAGGGTTGATCACAGATGGGAGAAGCATTACTCAACGCAATAAGCTAACGGCATTGGGTATTCAAAATATCTTCGAAACAATGGTTATTTCCGAAGAGTTTGGGTCGGAAAAACCAAATCCTGCCAACTATCTTCACTTTGAAAATCTTTTTCCAAGTTCTGAATTTTATTATTTTGGTGACAATACCAAGAAGGACTTTATCGCTCCATTGGCCTTGGGGTGGAAAACTATTTGCGTAAAAAACAAAGGAGAAAACATTCATAATCAAGACCTTACGCTATTATCACCAGAAACCTTGATAATAAATTCTTTTGAAGAAATTGCATTTCTGTAAAAAAAATTCTACTTTAGTGCTGTGATTGTGGAATGTATTGACTATCAATCTTCTACTTCAACAAAACGTACTCCAATTATCTCCCCGAAAGACATCTCCAATTTCTTTTATCTCTGATTCTAATACCTCCGAAGAACGACAAGGTACAGTAGCGACAGTTATTTGTCATCTTTATTGCGTGTCCACCGGTTTACAACGGGGTTGTATCTCTGTTGGCCGTTAACTCTATAAAAAAATGAAAACTAAAATTTGGTTATCATCCCCACATATGGGTGGTAATGAACTCAAGTATGTAAATGAGGCATTTGCTTCGAATTGGATTGCTCCATTGGGCCCCAATGTAGACGGATTCGAAAATGACCTTAAAAGATATTTGGAAAATAGAGTAGCAGTTGCTGCTTTAAGTTCCGGAACAGCGGCTTTGCATTTGGCTTTGGTGTTACTTGGAGTAGGTATTGAGGATGAAGTTATTTGCCAATCAATGACATTTGCCGCCTCAGCTAACCCCATCGTTTATCAAGGTGCTACACCCATCTTTGTAGACAGTGAACCTGACACCTGGAATATGTCTCCTGTATTCCTTGAAAAAGCAATTGAAGACCGTTTAGTAAAAGGCAAGAAACCAAAAGCAATCATTGTAGTTCATTTGTATGGTATGCCTGCAAAGATGGACGAAATTATGGCGGTTGCTAACAAGTATAGTATCCCTGTAATTGAAGATGCAGCTGAGGCTTTGGGATCTACCTACAAGGGAATTCCTGTTGGAACCATTGGTCAAATTGGTATATTTTCTTTTAATGGTAATAAAATTATCACTACTTCCGGTGGAGGTGCTGTTGTAGCCAACGATGAGGCTTTGGTTAAAAAAGCAAGGTTCTTATCTACGCAAGCGCTTGATCCAGCCCCTCACTACCAGCATTCTCACATCGGTTACAATTACCGAATGAGTAATATCAGTGCTGGAATTGGAAGAGGACAAATGGAAGTTCTGAACGATCGAGTAAATAAAAGAAGAGAAAATTTTGCTTTTTACCAGAATAGTTTCTCTTCAAATAATGCTATTAAAATGGGAACTGCTCCTGATGGTGATTTTTTCTCTAACCATTGGTTAAGTACTGTTCTTATTGAGAGCAATGAAGTATCAAGAGAGGACATCCGTTTGGCATTGGTAGCTGAAAACATCGATTGCAGACCTTTGTGGAAACCGATGCATATGCAACCCGTTTTTGAAAATTGTCCGTTCTATGGTGATGGCACTTGTGAAAGATTGTTTGAATTAGGACTTTGCCTTCCTTCCGGAAGCAACCTAAAACAAGAAGAACTCGACTTAGTTGTTAATACTGTGAATTCTGTATTTGAAGCTGCTAAAAATAAAAAGAAAGAAACCATAGCAGTTTAGAATACAACCCTTTCGAACGAAAGTTCGTCTCTGTGAAACGATAATATCCAATAGCTTCTTGAAGGCACAATAATCCAAGTTTTCCGTGTAAAGCTCCCTATTAGCTTACAAACTGAACCCGATAAGAAAACTTAACGTTAAACCTGTTCACCGCCCATGAAGCAGCTATTATCTTTTAACAAAGCCGTACCCAGATGGGTTGTACTCATCTTAGACCTAACGATAACCGTACTGTCGTTCTCATTGTCGTACTTTATCGTAAAGCAATTTCATTTTCCGGAAATCCTTAGAGGACATTTTTTCTTCTATACGGCGCTCTATGCAATTATCTCATTAATTGTATTCTTTGCCATGCGCATCCATACCGGGTTAATTCGTTATTCGAACAACCACGATATGATTCGCATTTTCGTTGCAGTTCTGATTACCGGACTAATCTATCCTGTTGCTTCTGAAATATTTGTTTCAAGACGCTTCCACATCACAAGCTTGAATGTTCCCGGTGTACTATTGATCAATTTTTTCATCAATTCTAGTGCTTTAATTTTACTGCGCACCTTTGCGAAGAGCTTTATGAACTATGTTCGAAATATCAACGTAGTAAATAAAGAGAATGTGTTGATCTATGGGTCTGATGGAGACGCCATTTTGATCAAACAAGCAATTGAAGCAACTGCTACCAATAAATTTGTGATAGCTGGTTTTATAGACAGTGCTCCAAATAAAGTAAACACGCATATCCAACAAAAACGTGTTTTCCATATCAATGCTTTAGCTACTCTAAAACAACGAAAAAATGTAAGTAAGTTGTTGATCATGAATGATCAATTGACCAATGCTGACAAGAAGTTGGTGATTGAAAAATGTTTGCTCGTAGGTATTAAAGTATTGACTGTTTCTCCTTCTGATCAGTGGGTATACGGCAAATTAAGTCTTGGACAAATCCAAGAATTGAGTATCGAAGACTTGTTACAACGTGAACCAATTGTTATCAATAATGATAAGATTTCAGAAGAACTAAAAGGCAAGACTGTATTGATTACAGGAGCTGCAGGATCAATAGGCTCAGAAATCGTTCGCCAGGTTATCACCTTTGCGCCTAAAATGGTGATCCTTTGCGATCAGGCAGAGTCTCCTTTACATGAAATTCAACTAGAAGTAGAGGAGAAATTCCCTAGTGTAACCATAAAAACATTCATTGGAAGTATCCGCGATAAAAATAGGATGAAGATTCCTTTCCGTGATTATAGACCGGATTATGTATTCCATGCTGCAGCTTATAAACACGTACCAATGATGGAACGTCACCCAAGCGAAGCCATTCTTACCAATGTAATGGGTACAAAAATTTTAGCTGATTTAGCGGTACAATTCAACGTCCACAAATTTGTAATGATTTCAACAGATAAAGCTGTTAATCCTACGAATGTAATGGGTGCGTCAAAAAGGATTGCGGAAATGTATTGTCAGTCGATGAGTTCTAATGGCCGTTCAATTGAATTAGATGGAACTGGTCTTTTACCAACCAATACAGGAACTAAATTCATTACAACCCGTTTTGGAAACGTATTGGGCTCAAATGGATCTGTGATTCCTCGCTTCAAGCAGCAAATTCAAAAGGGTGGGCCTATTACGGTAACACATCCTGAAATTACTCGCTATTTTATGACGATCCCTGAAGCAGTTCAATTGGTACTTCAAGCTGCTCAGATCGGAAATGGAGCTGAAATCTATATTTTCGACATGGGTAAACCCGTGAAAATTGTTGACTTGGCGCTTAAAATGATTCGATTGGCCGGATTAACACCAGATGAAGACATTAAAATTTTCTACACAGGATTACGTCCGGGTGAAAAATTATACGAAGAACTATTGAACAAGGAAGAAATTACGCTGCCAACACCACACGAAAAGATTAAGATCGCAAGAGTAATTCCTTGCGGGGATAGTGTTCGAAAAGATATTGATGAACTGATTGGATTGGGAAAATTGGAAGATAATTACAATGTTGTTCGCACGATGAAGGCGCTGCTTCCTGAATTCAAGTCTAACAATTCAATTTATGAAGATCTGGATCATTCAGAAGAGTCAGAATTGAGAGAGGCGAATGCATAGAATTTGTCCACATTTCATTGACTTTTATTCATAACCCATTAAATTACAGTGCTTAATAGTCCTTAATTGAACTAAGTAATTAGAATAATAACCAAAACTTGCTGTAAACCATGAAAGTATTATTAATGATATTAATAAGCACTTTCATGGTTTCTTTTTGTTGGGCCCAAAAAGAAAACAATGTTTGGAATTTCGGTTATGGTGTACAGGCCAATTTTAACAGCGGGAATCCTGTATTTGAGCCGGGTAGTCAATTAAACAGCTGGGAAGGCTGTTCTTCAATTAGCGACCGCAATGGCAATTTGCTATTCTATTCCGATGGTATGAATGTTTGGGATAGAAGTAATGCCATAATGCAAAATGGGAACCTATTGCAAGGAGATACCATCTCAACAATTTCATCACTCATTGTTCCTTTCCCGGGATCTAACACGCTTTATTACCTGTTTACGATAAATAGCTTGGAGAGTAAGCCAGGTGATTTAAAATACAATATCATCGACATTACTCTAAATGGTGGGTTGGGTGGAGTAGTCGTAGGTTCAAAAAACATCCCTCTTGAAACCGGACTACTTGAAAAAGTAGCGGCGGTTAGACATGCCAATACAAAAGACGTATGGTTAGTTTGTCATTCAGCAAATAACTCCAACTTTATTGTCTACAATATTAATTGTAATGGAATAGATATCGCTTCACGTTCCGTTCAATCAATTGGATTGCCTGTTATTGTTGCGCCTGTTGGAAATGCGATTGGATATATGAGGTTTTCTCCCAATTGTCGCCGACTTGCCATAGCAAACTTTTGGACGAATATTCAAGTTTTCGATTTTGATAATGAAACAGGGATCTTGTCTAACTATCAGTTGGTTGATGAAAAACCAGCACCCATAAGTGCGTTTTATGGAATACAATTTTCACCAAATTCACAAGTACTTTATGCAACAGAATTAACAAACAAGGGAGATCCCGGCAACTACTATCTATGGCAATACGATTTAAATGCCCCAAATATTCCTCTTTCAAGATATGAGGTTTATTCGGAAAAAAATGGGAATCCCGTACCTCCTGCGGCGGCAATGCAATTGGCAAATAACCGTCAAATCTATGTTGCACACAGTTATGCAGGTTTTCTAAGTACAATAGCAAACCCAAATGTAATCGGAATCGGGTGCAATTTTTCTTATAGCAGTGTTGCCATTCCAAATGGTAATTTAAGTGGACTCGGGCTGCCTGCATTTGTTGAAGGTATTGATATAACCCTTTTAGGAAATGATATATCCGTTTGTGAAGACTCTGTTGTTACATTGAGAACTCCAATATTGCAAAACACAACCAAGCAATGGTCTAATAGTTCAACTGCAGATACTTTGAATGTTACTCAGACGGGATACTATTGGGTAGACATCTTTCATAATGGTTGCACCTATCGCGATTCTATTTATGTAGAATTCAGACCCAAACCAATTATTAATTTTCCCAATGATACCACAGTTTGTGCGAATCTAATTCCGGTAAACTTAACGCGTACTATTCCCGGAGCAACTTATGTTTGGAATGACGGATCGATCGGAAATAGTATCCTAGTAGACACTACCGGCCTTTACTGGCTAGAGGCTACCTTAAATGGCTGTTCTAGACGTGACTCCATCCAAGTAAACATTGCAGCATTACCCACTTATAGCTTCGGAGCCGATACAAGTGTATGTGAAGAGACGATCGT
>DGDD01000237.1:6093-6272 GCA_002385265.1 Chitinophagaceae bacterium UBA3961 | reverse complement strand
TAACCCGCTTTGAACAAGAGAATTTTTTCAAAGCGGGTTTCATGTTATAACGAGATAGATAATATTTGCTATTGTTTTACTTCGTTACTTTGAACTAATTAAAAAAGTAGGCATTTAGAGCAGTGACCTCATTTGTTAAATTAAAACGAACACCAGTGCCCCAATTATTAATTATTAAT
>DGDD01000237.1:0-5761 GCA_002385265.1 Chitinophagaceae bacterium UBA3961 | reverse complement strand
CCCCAATTATTAATTATTAATTGTTAATTATTAATTACTCCTCACACTACCTGCGTAATCAAAAACTTCAAATACTTTGTATTCTCCCATTCATTTATGATTGGGTGATCGGCAGATTGAGCCTGAAAACATACTTGACGTAGTTTACGTCGAGCGTCTTTGGCGGCCATTTGAATGATCTCCATAAACAGATCAGATTGAACGAGGTTGGTACAACTGGAAGTAACGAGAAAGCCTCCGGGCTTTACCAATTTCATTCCTCTTAAATTGATCTCTTTGTAACCTGTGATGGCTTTTTGGATATTATCACGGGTTTTGGTGAAAGAAGGTGGATCGAGCATTACTACATCGTATTGGCGACCGTCTTTACCCCATTGCTTCAATACATCGAATGCGTTCACCGCTTCGAACTTGCACCTGTCTTGAACCCCGTTTAATGCAGCATTGTCATTGGCTTGTTTCACGGCCAGTTCAGAAATATCTAAACCTAACACAGATTTTGCACCATAAGCTGCTGCATGAATCTCAAAGGTTCCGGTATAGGTGAAAGCACCCAATACGTCGGCACCTTTTACTATATGTTGTATGGCGCGACGGTTGTCTTGTTGATCTAGAAAATAACCGGTTTTTTGGCCGTTCTCTATATCAACATTGAACTTCAAACCATTTTCATTGATTTGAATAAAAGTATTGAAAGGAGCACTTAAGAATCCCTTCTGTTGAGGCAATCCTTCTAATTCACGAACAGGAACATCGTTGCGCTCATAAATACCTTTGGGCTTGAAAATTTTATTGATGGCATCTACAATAGCCGGTTTCCAAACATCGATACCAAGGGCAAGCGTTTGGATAACGAAGTAATCGTTGAATTTATCGATGATCAATTGTGGTAGAAAATCTGCTTCTCCAAAAATCAATCGACAGTTTTCAACATAGCCGAGCTGTTGACGGTATTGCCAAGCTGATAGGAGGCGGTTGTAAAAGAATTGATCATCAATGCTTTCTTGTTTGTTCCGAGTGAGCAAACGAACCAGAATTTGCGATTTTGGATTGATGTATCCCCGTCCTAGAAACTTTTTGTCGTAGGTTACTACCTCAACAATTGTGCCGCCTGTTGCATCGCCTTCCACACTTTGAACCTCGTTTGCAAAGATCCAAGGATGACCATTCAATACGCGATGGCCAATTTTCTTCTTTAGAATTACCGTTGTCATGGCCGCAAAGCTACTGAAATAAAAGGGTTAAGCCGAATCGGATGAGTTTTAGAGTAGCGAGTTCAATAAAATGTTACAGGGCAATAAACAACTAGGAGCAATGGGTTTCCATTGACGAATTATCAAATCAACGCATTAGCAAATTACTTAGATACTTGGAACTTACCGGAATCCACTACTTTCCCGGATTTGTCGCGAAGTTGAAAAATATACACCCCTCTGTAGAAATCACTGAGGTTTACGGTGGTCTTAGAATTAGAATTGATATTATTTACTTCGTACACTTTCTTTCCCAAGAAATTATAAATCTGGAAATTCAGGTCTTTTTCGTTGGTGTTTTGAAGTTCGAAGTTGATAAATGAAGTGGCAGGGTTAGGGTAGAACTTGATCAATTTGGGCAACACATCACCTGCAGGTGTAGAAGGGGTATTTCTATCCTGGCTTTTCGCCGCAAGTGTCGATATGAGGAAGATGGATAATGTGTAAAAAATCTTCATCAGCGATGATATTTTACATTTTGTGATCAAGATATATCCTTTTGAACAAATTTACAACCCTGATCGGTAAAAAGATAAGTCCGGTTCACCTTTTATTGTGCCCGGACTTATCTAACTATCTGATTATCAATAGTAAATTTTGTTAAAATTTACTTAATTGCTTCTAAAGTTGCATTGATAGCTTCAAAGTTGGGCAATTCACCGGCGTTTTCCAATACTTCTGCATACTGGATGGTTCCGTTACCGTCGATTACAAATGCTGATCTTTTGGATACTCCCTTCATGTCGAAAACGAAATTCTCATACAAACAATTGTATGCAGCTGATACTTCTTTGTTGAAGTCGCTTAACAAGGGGAAGTTCAATTGTTGATCCTCTTTGTATTTTCCTAGGGTAAAAACGGAATCAACACTGATCCCTAACACTTGAGCGTTCACGCCGTTGTAAAGAGCGATTCCATCTCTTACCGAGCAAAGCTCTTTGGTACATACCCCGGTGAAAGCTTGGGGGAAGAATAAAAGAAGAACTGATTTACCTTTAAAATCAGCCAAGCTTACTTTTTGCTTGTCGGTATTGAATAACTCGAAATGAGGCGCTGCTTGTCCTTTTTCTAATGCCATTTTTAAAAATTTGATTGCAAAAAAAGTGTACCCGAGCCAGATAACAAAAAATAAGTGCATTTGTTCAGGAACAAATGCACTTAAATCAATTTGAGTGTTGTAGTATTAGAACTTGGGACAGAGTACTTTGTATTTGCTGCTATTCTCTCGGTCGAGAAAGCCGGTATAAACAATGGAAAGTTCAAATCCTCCACGGCCTTGACTGGCGGTTTTCAGTGCTGAAACGTTTACGTCGTAACTGATCGCAAAGGCTGTATTCATTACATCCAGTTTTACCACCGGAATGAATGCGTCTTTCCAGCGCAAATAACCACCAACATGAATAGTATAAAGTGCCGCATCAGGATCCAAGCCTAATTTGTAGCTATACATAGCACCTCCAATTATTTCTTGGGCACCTCCTTGTTTTGACACGTCTGCTTGAAGTGTTAAATAAGAATATTCGTCAACTGCTAATTTCATCCCCATATTCACAACAAATTTTGGGTTGATTTCAACAGCCGGATCTCGATAAAAGGAATTCTTGGGTCTGTTCAAATGGTGATAGGCAAGTCCAAAAAAGTAGCTATTTGTAAGTTTCTCACCAAAAGCAGCATTGTAAGCCATCCCTACACTGGCATCCCAAGTAGTGAAATTGGGATTGGTAAAAGTTTCACCGGTGGGCAATCCCGGATTGTATGTACCACCGCTGTACTGATTGTCGGTGGTCATTTTACTTGCATCAATACTTTTGCGGATCATGCCACCCATGAAACCTAAACTTAAATAAGAGGTCTTGTAATCACTTAGTGATTTATGGTAGTTAACAGCGGGCAATAATTGAGTTGTTGTTAAGCCTGCGGTACCTGATTTATCAAAGAAGGCTTGCAAACCGGTGGTGATGTAGTCATTATCGCCTCCAACCGGCATTTTATATTCACCATTGAAGGAACCGGTTCTATAGGCGTTTGTAAAGCTATTCCATTGATCTCTATAAACCCCTTGTATGCGGTAATCGCCGGTAAAGATACCCGCTAAGGAAGGATTCCTCAAAAGAGGTGCCTCAAAGAATTGAGAGAAATGTAAATCTTGCGCACGCGCTTCCTGCAAGCAAAAGCTTGCGATCAGCATCAACACTACTTTTGAAGCAGTGGTGATCCGCGATTTGATCTTCCATTTACCTGTGTACATTTGTTTCATGTTACCTGATTAAAGTTACGTTTCCTTTATAGGGTAGGATCGCGGCGTTTTCACAAACAAATTCTACATAGTAGACATACGTGTCGATATCAGCTTTTATTCCATTGATGGTTCCATTCCAACCTTTACTAGCATCGTTCGCGTCAAAATCCTTACGTTCAAATACCATTTGCCCCCATCTGTTAAAGATGCGCAATACTTGTACTCTTGCCAATCCAACTCCTCTAGGATAGAACACGTCGTTCACCCCATCACCATTTGGTGAAAATGTATTGGGAACGAAATAATTCTTTTCATTACAAAGCGCATTTACCAATATACTTCCGGTTGCGGTACATCCATTACTGTCTACTACCGATACTGTATAAGTTATTTTACGTTTTGCTATTATGGAAGGTATTGCACAATTGGTACATGTAATATTCGTATCCGGTGACCAAGTATAACTTGCCATCGGTCCACTGTAGCTTACAGGCATTTGAACGGTGGTACCAATTGGTAAGGTAATTGGGCCATTAAAAGTAATGGTAGGGTTGGGCGTTACTTTAATGGATTTGGTAGCATTACCAATACAGCCCAGTTTATTCGTTGCTTTTACGCTCACTGAATACGTGCCCGCTGCAGCGTATTTCACCGTAGGGTTTATAATTGTTGACGTATTGGTTCCTCCTAAATTCCACAAATAAGTAGCATTCGGATCCGGCGTTGGAAGGCTTACGAGCAATTGCCCTGTTTCATTGATACATAAAATAGAATCACCATTAATGGCGGGTTTTGGAGTAGCATATACATTTATGGTATCAGTAGTTGAACTGTTGCAACCGGCTTGTGTGGAAACATTTAAACTTACAATGTACCTGCCCGGAGCAACATATGTGTGGGTAGGGTTGGTGGCTGTACTGGTATTTCCATCACCAAAATCCCAAACACTTGATGTAATTGGATCGTTCTTGATAGTAAAGTTTCCAAAGTTTACCGTTCCTACATCACAAAATTCCTTTTTGTCTACTCCGAAAAAGGGCAGTGCTCCCAATACTTTAACGGTTGTGTTGGCATTTCTGAAAGCAATACAACCGGAACTGTCTTTTATTTGAAGATAAGGAGCATAGGTTCCAATTGTTTTATACAAATAGGTAAAGCTCTTGGTTCCACTTGAGTCTATATAACCATCACCACTTCCAAAGTATAATTTGGCAATTGCATTCGAAGGCGCCGTGATGGTAAAGTTTGCCAACAAGGTATTACAACTTTGGGTGGGTGTAATCTGTATATCCGTTGCCGTGCTGGCATTGTAAACATTCACAGGCGTGCTGGCACTGTCTAAACAACCGCCATACCCCACTAATACCAACCTTGCATTGAAACTGCCATAGGCATTATAGAAATGGTTGGGGTTTGCCAAATTACTACTTGTTCCGTCTCCAAAATTCCAATAGAAGGATTCATAGTCTTGACCTAAGAAAGTGAATTTGGTTTCCAATGGCGGACAAAAAGAAGAGGCATTTACAACCGATAGTGCCGGTTTGGGCTTAATTACATTTATATAATTTGTTTTCGTGATCGAATCCTTGCAGCCCAATGAATCTGTAATTACCAGCTTTACCGAGTAGGTGGCATCTGGCCCTGCATATTGATACGAAGGATTTTTTACCGTACTAGATCCTCCATCCCCAAAATTCCAATTATACGTCAACCCATAACCCCTTGAAGAATCGGTAAATTGCATGGGCGTTGCCGGGCATATTTTTAAATATTTCGATCCAAAGTTGGCAACAGGGGCCGTTACAAACTGAGGTCCTTTTGTAATTGAATCTTTACATCCCAAGTTATCCGTAATTATAAGCTTTACTTGATAGCGCCCGGTATCGGCATAAGAGTGAGAGAAAGGTGGTGCTGTGTACGTTTGAGTATTGCCATCACCCCAAACCCATTTCCATTGCACTATTGGCAGGGTTCCGCTAGAATTGTCTGTAAAATTGATAGCGGCTCCTTTACAAGGTGGTGTGCTGCCAATTGAGAAGGCCGCGTTAGGTCCTTCTACCGTTACTACATTAACTTTTGTGATGGAATCTTTACAACCACTTACGGTAGTAATCACCAATTTAATGGTATGTGGTCCAACCGTAGTGAAGGTACGAGAGATATTTCCCGGTGCCGGTTCAGCCGGTCCACCATCGAAATACCATTCAAATTTTGCAATATTAGCAATATTAGCAGTTGTATTAATATTGATCGATTCGTTTTTACAAAT
>DGDD01000268.1 GCA_002385265.1 Chitinophagaceae bacterium UBA3961 | reverse complement strand
TCGGAAATTCTTCACGAATCAAATCCATCAATTGATGGATTCCAAGTAAATCGCCTGTTTCCGTTACACCTATTTTACCCAAATACCAATCGGGATCGATATTGAAATTTCTCCATTGAATCATGCTAAGATCTGTATCGCGGATCAATTTTCTCAATGCTTCATATTCTTCCATGGTATCGGTCATACCGGGGAACACAAAGTAATTAATACTGGCCCACCCTCCATTCTTACGCACTACTCGTAAGCTTTCAACGATGTCTTCGAATTCGTAGTTATTGGGTCTGTAATAAGCGGTGTAGATATGCTTTTGAGCAGAGTTTAAACTAACGCGAATGCTGTTCAACCCTACTTCGCATAATTTCTGTACCGCATCGGGCTTCGACCCATTGGTGTTGATATTGATGCTTCCTTTTGAAGTATGTTTTCTGATTTCTATGATAGCTTCTCTGATGGTTTCCCACATCAAAAGTGGTTCACCTTCACAACCTTGGCCAAAAGAAATAATTGGGTATGGCGCTGTTTCCAAGTGAGGCACCGTGAATTCTACAATCTCTTCAGCAGTTGGTTTGAAAGTGAGTCGATCTTGAGTAGATACAATTGACTCCTCCTGTGGTTGAAATGAAATACATCCTATACAGTTGGCATTGCAAGCAGGAGAAGAAGGTACCGGACATTCCCATCGACCCATGGCAAAATTACGTGCAGCCGGGCAATGATAGGTTCTGCAACAATTTTCCATTAGGTGCTTAATCAATCTGTTATGCGAGTATGCTTGAAGTAAATTTTCAGTTCCATCGGCAATTACTTCGGAATCGTATCCGGCACATTCTTGGCGAATATCCTGTTCAATTCGAACGGCAGGAACATAGAATTTGTCGTCCCACCATCCCACAGCGGTATAACAAAAAAGCGGAAGTGTGGGGGCTTCTTCAGATGTTTCGAAAGCTGCCAAATAGAATCCTGTATGCGCAGGGGGGATGAAAGCGGCAACAGCCCAGCCTTTTTCACAGAGGCGCATTTCTCCCGTTTCAACGTCAATGCCTATCCCTCTTCTGCCGGGAAGTTCATACAAATTTCCTCCATCGGGAAGTTCAATGAATAATGAGGGATCAATAGGGGCTGCTTCCCAACCGCTTCTGCCGGTTACGAATAAGCTGGTGTCTTCGAAAATGTTTCCTTTCCCGTCGCTATATAGTACAAAGGGGCTGTTTTCTAATGCCATGTGTAATTCATCAGGGGCACCTCAACAGTGAATTCTGCATTTCGGTCCCCAAGTAATGGCGGCAAAATTCGTGAATTTGATCCAGTTCTTCGAATTCCAATTGCTCAGAAAGCTCGAAATGATGAACTTTTTTGTCAGCACAATGAATTTCAATGGAATGATAGTCGGCTTTGAGGTGGTTTATTTTAGCCCAAATCAAGAAACTAGACTGTGGTAGTCCGGGAATGGTTATGCCCGTATGGTGGATTCCAACCTGTTCTTCCAAACGAATGGTGCGTTCGCAGTAAAAGATATAAGCAAATGCACCCGCGAGAACAAGGTTTAAAGAAGCCGAAAAATAAGAAGGTTCGAAGAATTGATAGAGTGAGATTCCGGCAAAGAAGCCAATTTCGAAAATTCGAAAGGCAATATTTATTGAAGTAATTTGATAAATAATGCCCTTAAATACAAAGAGAATCAATAAGATATCAAGAGCGATGAATAGCAAAGAGCCACGATAGATCCAACTCGCCTCTATTGCCATAAAGGCGTGGGTTGAAAGCAATACTGCAGCTAGTAGGTGAAGAAGGTTGCCCTGTCTTCTCAATTGCTCGAAAGAAGGATGTTTTACCGGTAGTGCCATTCCATTCATGAGCCGAGGTGTTGGTTAGACCAATTAGATGCAGAATTTTGAATAATCCATAGAAGAATTAATAGTTGGTAATTAATAGTTAATAGTGAAGGCGGGAGTATAGGTAGGAAATAGCTATGCGTGGGCAGCTTTGATACGTTGGGTGCAGTAGTCGTTAAATTCATCTTCGTCACCATCATCGTCTTCGTCGTCCTCCACCTCCAATTGATGAACTTTATTGTTCTTGTAGTCGAGTGTGAGGATACCGTCCTTTAGGATGATGTTATTGAATTCGGTCCAAGGAAGGCGTTTCTTGAAGAGGTTATTGATCAGTACATGTTCGTCTGAAAATCCTATTTCAATGGAGTACTTTGCTTGATACTCTGCAAAAGCCAATGCAATGAAGAGAAAGAAGATCCAATTCATGAAAGGCATTTTCATCCATACCAGTGCGGCAATCAGCAGCGCTCGAGAATAATGAACTTTGCGCCCTTTTCTCAATTCAAGGAAATTCCAAACCAACACAACTGCTACGCCAATACTTCCTAATAGGAATGGGAGATTGTGATCGGGATTTGAAATTATTTGTTGAATAAAGAATGCAATACTTATGATACTCAGTAGATTGCCGAAAATATTATAAGCGAGTGTTTGCTTGTTCTTGATGGCTACTACGAATGGATAGATCATGCTTCAAGGTGGTTACTTGCGACCAGTAAATTACACATTTTGAACAATACTCTGGCACCTACATTCGCGTCCCATTCGTTTTCACTTACTCCAATTTCAGTTAGGTCGAATCCAATAATAGTGCGCTTCGACTGAATGATTCGCTTCAACAAATAAAAGATTTGATCTGCTTCAAATCCTCCCGGAACTGGAGTGCCTGTAGCCGGACATAATTTTGGATCCAAGCCGTCGATATCAAAACTTATATACACTTGCTGTGGTAGTTGAGCTACAATTTCATCCGCAATTACTTTCCAACTATCCCCTTCGTAGGCTCTCTCTTTCAAGTTCTTGTCAAAATAAGTAATTACTCGATCAGTGTGTGATTGAATGTAGGCCACTTCTTCTTCGCAATAATCGCGAATGCCAATTTGAACGAGTTTTTCTACTTGGGGAATTTCTTCTAGTACATTGTACATGATGCTTGCATGACTGTACTGGAAGCCCTCATAAGATTTTCTAAGGTCGCAATGTGCGTCAATTTGTAGAATTCCAAAACTACCTTTTGTTTCTCCCAAAGCCTTCAGATAGCCAAATGGAGTGCTATGATCACCTCCTAACAAGGCCATCAATTTGCCTTTCTTTAAAATCTCAACGGCATGCTCATACACCCAGTTATTCAATATTTTACTCCCCTCATTGATTTCTTTGAGTGATTTGCACATGAACTGGTTTTTGTTCACGTCTTCTCCCTGTGAAATATAATCGATGTAGAGTTCTGCTTCTTTTCTGAGGTAATCGCTCTTCATCAAAATCTTCTTATCAATTCCTTTGATAAAGAAACCTTCTTTCCAACTGATCGGACAATCGGCATCAAACAAATCTACTTGAAGGGCTGCCTTCACGATGTGATCGGTAGCGCGAGCGGTTCCAGCTGTATAACTTACAGTCACTTCCCAAGGAACGGGAAGGATAATGAGTCGTGCTTCGTCCTCCTGGAAGGGCAACCCGAAAATGTTGTTATTGGGGTTACTGGCACTATTTGGGTTAAATTGCGAGAGGTCTGTCATGATTCAAGCTGCATATGAAAACGCGGTGCAAGTTAGTGCAGTACGTGAAACGGTCAAAAAATTGTTCAAAATTGCCATTTGTGGAATGTTTATTGCTTTTTTAACGAATAAAGGACTCAGGTCACCGTAATCTGCCTCTTTTCTACTTAAATTTGTACCCAATTTGGTTAATTATGAAGAAGTTGCATCTTGTTTTGCTTGTAGCGATTGCCGCAGTTATCACTATCTTATTGAGTTTCATGGGCGATTTGAGCACCTACGAAACCCTGGCAACTGCCAAATTGAAAGAAGGCAAAACCGTTACGGTGATTGCCAAACTAGACACCAATTACAAACCTGCTATCATTTATAATCCGCTTAAGGATCCTAATACTACCACCATTTATGTGAAAGATTCGCTCGGAAATGCGGCCAAAGTGGTTTACCATTTTGAAAAACCCATGGATATGGAGAAGAGCGAACGCATCGTGTTGAAAGGTAAAATGAAAGGAGATGTGTTCGACATCACTTCAAAGGACGGAATCCTTATCAAATGTCCTTCTAAATACAAGGACGATCCAAAAGCGGCTAGTAACAATCTCACTCAAAACTAAGTGCTGCTATGAATTATATTGGAGAACATCTATTGCCGGGTCAACTCGGCTTTTTCTTTTTAATACTTTCGTTTGTTGCCGCCGGAATGGCTTGTTTTGCATACGGAAAAGCCGCCCAAACCGAACATTTAGAAGATAGCAAGAGCTGGAGAAAGCTGGGCAGGGTCTTTTTCATCATAGATGCGGTGTCTATTTTTTCCATCTTCGTTATTATCTACACACTTATTTCCAAGCACTACTTCGAATACTATTATGTTTGGAATCACTCCGATAAGTCACTCGACCCGAAATACCTTTTAAGCAGTATTTGGGAAGGACAGGAGGGTAGTTTCCTATTATGGATGTTTTGGCATGCAGTGCTCGGATTGATTCTGATGAAAACGTCTAAGAAATGGGAAGCACCAGTATTAAGTGTGGTTTCTTTTGCACAGTTCATTTTAGCCAGTACGATCATCGGTATTTATATTTTTGATGTAAAAATTGGAAGCAATCCTTTCTTGCTAACGAGAGATAATTTCGGTGATTTGCCTGTTTTTCAAAGAGCCGATTATTTAACACTACCTCGATTTCAAGATGGAAATGGCTTGAACCAATTGCTGCAGAATTACTGGATGGTAATTCACCCGCCTATCTTATTCCTGGGCTTTGCTTCTACCTTGGTTCCTTTTGCATATGCGATCGCCGGACTTTGGAAAAAAGACTATGGTGGTTGGAGCAAAGACGCATTGCCTTGGGTGAGTTTCTCAGCCGGTATTTTAGGTTTAGGAATTATGATGGGAGCCAAATGGGCTTATGAGAGTTTGAACTTTGGAGGCTATTGGGCATGGGATCCGGTTGAAAATGCTTCTCTGGTACCTTGGTTGATTTTAGTGGCCGGATTGCATACCCATGTGGTATACAATTCAACTGGTCATTCATTGAGAGCTACTTATTTGTTTTATATCCTGAGTTTTGTATTGGTACTTTATTCTACTTATTTAACAAGAAGTGGCGATCTTCAAGATACTTCTGTTCACGCGTTTACCAATTTAGGAATGAACTGGCAGTTGCGATTGTTGGTATTCGTTTTTCTAATTCCTTCCTTCGTCTTATTCTTCATGCGGTACAAGAAAATACCACATATTGCTAAGGAGGAAAACTCTTGGTCGCGCGAATTCTGGATGTTTATTGGAGCTTTGGTGTTATTTCTTTCAGCCTTGGCCGTAATTGTTCCTACTTCATTCCCGATTTTCAATAAAGTATTTGGAACCAATTGGAATATTGGAGAAGATAAGGAATTCCCATACAATAGAATTCAAGTATTTGTTGCTGTTATAATTGGGCTGTTAACTGCCATCACTCAGTTCATGAAATACAAGCAAACCGATAAAGGGGCCACGCTAAAATCATTGTTATGGCCAACGGTTCTTACGGTTGCAATCAGCACGGCTAGTTCTGTATTTGGCGCCATTAACTACGATAAATATGGTATTGGATTCCTGATTGCCATTCATTTGGCTTTATGGGCTTCTATTTATGCTGTAATTGCCAATGCTGCCTACATATGGGTTGGGTTGAAGGGTAAGATGAAAGCTGCCGGCGCATCTGTAGCTCATATTGGATTTGGAATGTTTTTAGTGGGAGTATTGATTTCGTCGGCTAAGAAAGAAGTATTGTCTATCAACCACTTGAACCCCTTGAATTTTGGCGGTGAAACGAAAGAGAAAGGAGAGGAGAACCTAACCATGTTCCAAGGAATCAAAACGGATATGGGCAGCCATTGGGCTACTTATGAAAAAGACTCTACTACTATGGGAGGCAAATACATGTTCTTCCATATTGCGATGGAAAATAAAAAGTCTGGAGAGAAGTTCACGTTATATCCTGATTTGATCAAGAACTCAAAAGGTCAAGAAGGATACTCTAACAATCCTGACTCGAAGCATTACCTCACACACGACATTTTCAGTTATGTGAACTATGCGAATAAAACCAAAGAAGGGGAAGATACGGCTCAATTCAGAGTGGAGACGGTTAAATATAAAGACACGCTTTATTATTCTTCAGGGTTCATGATTTTAGATACTGTTGGTTTCCGATTGGAAAACAATAGAGTGGAGTTTACCGAAAAAGACACTGCCATTGTAGCTAAGCTAACCGTTGTTCCGTTTAATTCAAGCAAAAAACTCACGGCTTATCCTTACCTCACGTTCAACAACAACAGTATCGAATACGTTCCTGATACAGTAATTTCTCAAGGATTGGCGATTCAATTTAAGCGTCCAACCGATTTAACCCATTTTGACATTGGAGTGAAAGAGTCTTCCAACTTAACCCCCTTCATTGCATTGAAGGTGTTGAAGTTCCCATTGATCAATTTTGTATGGTTGGGAATTGTGATCATGATTGTAGGGTTTGTGATGACGGTGAGAAGGAGAATGAGATTAATTAATAATTAACAATTAATAATTAATAATTGGGGCAGAAAGAGAATGCGAGATTTTTTGATTAATGCGTCCTGTAATTACGCTTCTGGGATGATCAAATAAAAAGTTGGGTGATACACCTAAGGACCACCGTCGATTTATCGCGGTGGTTTTGTTTTTGGAAGTACCTTTAGCCACGCGATTTATCGCGTGATGGCAATTAAGAATTAATAATTGGAGCACGCTGTGAAGGCGAGATTTTAGAATACAGGTTAATAAGTTGGGTGATACATCTAAGAACCACCGTCGATTTATCGCTTGATTTCAATTATTAATTCACTTAATTATTAATTAGTTTAATTATTGATTCCCCTCTGTTCTTTCTCTGTCTTTCCTCCTTCTTTTTTCTTTACCGCAGCGTCGCAGCGTCCTTCGACTGGGCCTTCGGCCCGCTCAGGACAAGCTCGCAGCGATTACGCAGCGCTGGCAGTCACCCTGTATTTCATTCACACATTCACAAATCTTCACATTCACGAATTGGCTGCTTTCCTCGTTTCCTCGTTTCCTCGCTTCCTCTTTTCCTCGTTCCTGTATTCCCCCTTGTTCTTCCTCCTGTTCTTTCTCTGTTTTTCCTCCTTCTTTTTTCTTCACCGCAGCGTCGCAGCGATTTCGCAGCGCTGGCAGTCACCCTGTATTTCATTCCCACATTCACAAATCTTCACATTCACGAATTGGCTGCTTTCCTCGTTTCCTCGCTTCCTCTTTTCCTCGTTCCTGTATTCCCCCCTGTTCTTCCCCTTCTTCCTTCTCTGTATTTCCTCGTTCCTGCTTCGCGGCTGTTTCATTATTAATTATTAATTGTTAATTATTAATTGAATTATTCCAAGAACCGATGTTTTTTCAGACCTATCCCGTTGTTTCACAAAACCT
>DGDD01000277.1 GCA_002385265.1 Chitinophagaceae bacterium UBA3961 | reverse complement strand
TATTATATAAAATATTAAATGCCGTATATGAAAAAGATAAGTGTTCTTTCTATGGTATTGGTAATGCTGCTTATTGTGTCAGTATCATCATATTCACAGGAGAAAAAAAATCAAGATTCAAGTTATGCCGTTGCAAAAGATTCATCCTACATTTTGGCAGGCACTGCATTTAACAGCGACATAGTTTTCTTAGGCCGTAAAAGCCTTAGTAAATCCCCCTATATTTCTGCATCTGTTGGATATTATCATAAATCAGGCTTTTTCATTACGGGCATTGTCTCCTACCTGGCGGCCTCACAGCAAAACAGGATTGATTTATTCACAGCTTCCGGTGGGTATGATTATTATAAGAAAGACTTCAGTGCCGGAATTTCCACAACAGGGTATGTTTTCAATAATAAGAGTTATACAGTCAAGTCTGCATTAACAGCTAACCTGAATGCTTACGCCGATTATGATTTTGACATACTGGAAGTGTATGCTGACGGTACTATGTATTTCAGCAATCAAAGTGATTTTATTTTTAATGCAGCAATAAGCCATAATTTATATACAGCGAATGATAATTTAAAAATCAGTCCAACCTTTTCGTTGTATAGTGGCACACAAAATTATTACAGCAACTATAATAACAATAAGCGGTTTGGGCAGCACATGATTACTGCTGGCGGCAGTAATACAATGGGCTCAGCCATGATGAGTGGCGGCATTTTCAATATCCAGAATTACGAGTTCAGCGTCCCTGTGAGATATGATTTTAAATATTTCAGGTTCATATTCCTGCCGGTATATGCTATGCCTGTAAACCCGGCAACAATTACAGATAATCAGAATACATATAAGGAAGACCTTAAGAATAATTTTTTCTGGTCATTGGGAGCGATTTATAAATTTTCTAAACAAAAAAAATAAACAATATGAAAAAGATTCTTTTAGCAGCAATGTCAATCGTACTTCTGACAACAGCATCATTTGCCCAGCAAACGCCAACTGGAAACGCAAATCAACAAGGCACAACTGTAAATGATGAACACCTGATAATGAAAGACGGAAAGATGTATCATAATATGAACGGCAAAGAGATGATGATGGAAAGCCAGATGACATTACAGGATGGCACGGTAATACAGGCAAATGGTTCGTACCAATTAAAAAATGGTAAACAGCGCCAGTTACGCAACGGACAGTGTATGGGCATGAATGGTAAGAAATACCGGTCGCATCAGATGTTTCAAAAAAGCATGATGCGGATGCATGGTTCAGGTATGCATTCAGGAGGTCATCAGGGCATGAATATGAGCGGGCATCATTAATGATTTTAAGCAGGCATTCTTTATGAATTATGAAATTGTCTGAAATAAACCTGCAATCAAAGTAAAAAAATAGTTCCTATGCGCTTAGGTTTAATGGCAATATGGGTTATATGGTTCCTGGTTATGGGAAATTCATCAGCCGCACAAGTGTACCAAACACAAGCCGGTACCATACTGGCAAGTGGAAGGTATAAGGGTGCAGGTGTTACAGGTGTGAGTAATCACTTGTATATGCACTTGAATTATGACAGAGCAGAGATGCACCTGCGGCTGGTGATTCCCACCATTATTACTGAGAATGATTCTTTAAACGAATTGCTTTATAAACTGGCAGGACAGGAATTGGTTTTTACGGGTAAAATGAATATTGCTTTTGTTCAAACCAAAAGCCATCCCAAGCAAAAGTTTGCAACACAGGGTATGTTGTTTTTAAACGGTATTAGCAGAGCATTTAGCTTCAACTCTGTATTAGAACATTTTCCGAGAGGGAATGCAAGCTGCATTTTATCAGGTGAATTTGTTATTGACTTGAAACAGTTTAACATCGAAAATATTCTTCCGGGAGAAGAAAAGGTAGCTGTAAAGTTTAACCAGCTTGTTTTAAAGAAACCCGGAGAATAATAATGATTAAAAACACTATAAATATATAAGTTATGAAAAAGAATATATGGAAAACAGCATGCATTCTCATTCTAATTGTAACGCTGGTTGGTTGCAGTACCACCTATAATGCTGTATCATCAGATTACGACAGGTCTGTTGATTTTACCAAATACAAAACATTTGCATGGTTGCCGGATAAGTCGGATACAACCAATACACGATATAATAATGAGATTATCCGCAATAACATCCGTAATTACTTTGGACAGTGTATAAGTGACAGAGGTTACACATTTGATGCTGAAAGCCCCGATCTCTTATTGCAGTTGGTAATTACCAATGCAAAAAAAGACAGAGTGGTAACTTCTTATCCATCCTCTTATTATTATAGCCCTTATTATTACGGCAGTCATTATTATTCTCCCTATCGCTTTGGCTATTATTACAATTATTATCCTTCGTATGGTTATGGATATTCCCGTTTTTCCGGCAACGCAACCACTCAAAAGCAAGAGTATGTGAATGGCTCTATAACCCTGAACCTCATTGACCGTAAAGAAAACAAGTTGGTTTGGAGTGGCACAGCCGAGGGCGATATTTATGACCCTTCGCATATAAGCAGCGACTTGCATCCCGCAGTACACAGCATATTAGACAAATACCCTGTAAAACCTTTAATAAAACGAAGTCATAAAATCAGGTGAGATAGATGTAATCAGAAAAAGAAATTATGTAACTATAAAAGTATTAAATGAAAAACCGGAGAAAGAGCCTGTATAAAAGCAGGTGTGTAAATAGAGTTTAGATGATAAAATTGTACAGGCCTTTCTCTTTTATGAGCATGAATTATTTTAAAAATGAAAGTTATTAATCAACATACAAAACATTCACTGCGTTTCAGGAACCTGGGTATTGACACCAACCAGGAACTGGTAGTGTTTATGCCAGCCAGTTGTCATGTTTGCAAGTCAGAGGGTTTCCAGGCGCTCACAAGGCTTTCTATCTCATTTAATGGTATTAGTATAATTGCTGCCTTGAATATTACCAGTGATGGGTTACTAAAAGAAGGTGAAATAAGTTTATCAAAAAGTGCCATTGAAAAACTGAATGTACAGGATAATGATTTGCTGGAGGTGGCTCACATGGAACCATTGCAGTCTATGACAAATGTGAGGGCAAAATTATATGGCAATACATTACACCAGCCGGAATATGATGCTATTATACAGGATATAGCTAATGAAAAATATTCTAATATTTTCCTTTCGTCGTTTGTAGCAGCTTGTTCAGGCTCCAATATGAAGCTTGAGGAAATTTGTTATCTCACCATAGCAATGATAAAGGCCGGGAATAAATTAGAATGGGGAAATGAAATTATTGCAGATAAACATTGCGTGGGTGGTTTGCCCGGCAACCGCACTACTATGATTGTTGTTCCCATTATTGCATCACTTGGTATAATGATTCCTAAAACATCATCAAGAGCCATCACGTCTCCCGCAGGTACTGCCGATGCTATGGAAGTACTAACCAATGTGAACCTCACCCTTGCTCAGATGCGTAAAGTTGTAGAAAAAGAAAATGGTTGTATTGTATGGGGCGGCGGCATGAAGCTGAGCCCTGCTGATGACATTATCATTAAAGTGGAAAGGGCATTGGATATTGACAGCGAAGGTCAGATGATTGCATCTATATTATCCAAAAAGGCGGCAGCAGGTGCTACTGATTGTGTAATTGATATACCGGTTGGCGCTACAGCAAAAGTAAGAACAGTTGAAAATGCCATCTCCTTATCGCTTCGTTTAAAAGAAGTGGCAGAATATATAGGATTAAATATCCAAACAATTTGTTCTAATGGAACACAACCTGTAGGGTATGGCATTGGCCCCTCCTTAGAAGCAAGAGATGTGTTAGCCGTATTGCAGAATGCCACCGATGCCCCAAAAGATTTACGGCAACGAGCTGTTACCATTGCTACAGAAATTGTAAAATTAGTCTGGAACATGGAAGAACAAGTTGCAGAAGACTTAGTGATAAAGAAAATTGACAACGGAGAAGCATTTAAAAAACTTATTAGTATTTGTGAAGCTCAGGGTGGCTTTTATGAACCAATGCATGCTAAATATTCTAAAACAATTGAATCAGCAGTTGCAGGAGTCATCAGCGAATTTGATAACCGAAAAATTGCAAGGGTAGCCAAATTGGCCGGGGCGCCAGAAGCTGCAGAGGCAGGCATTGACTTTAAAGTTCTGCTCAATCAAAATATAATAATTGGTCAACCGCTGTTTACTATTTATGCTAATTCACCGGGTGAACTGGAATATGCTTATGAATATTACAAACAAAATGAAAAGCAAATAATAAAACTTAGTTATGAATAACTGTGTGCTGTTTACAATACCCGGTAATGAAGTGTTGGCTAACTCTTTAATAAAACTGTTACATACAGAGCCAGGGGAAGCAATCATCCGGCATTTTCCTGACGGAGAAACCTATGTAAAAGTAATTTCAAATGTGCTTGAGAAAGAAGCTATCATAGTTTGTTCACTTCATCAGCCTGATGATAAAATACTACCGCTTTATTTTTTGGCAAAAACCTTAAAAGAATTCAGGGCCTCTCCCGTTACCCTGGTATCACCCTATTTAGCATACATGCGGCAGGATAAAAGATTTACAGATGGTGAATGCATCAGTTCCGAATTGTTTGCCAAACTGCTTTCTTCATTTGTTGACAAACTCATCACCATTGACCCACATTTACACCGCCGCATTTCATTGGATGAAATTTATCCTATTCATACTTCCGTATTACATGTATCACATCTTGTTTCAAAATGGATTAATGAAAATATTCAACGGCCGGTATTGATAGGTCCCGATAGTGAAAGTGAGCAATGGGTAAGCAAAGTGGCGGCTGATGCCAATGCCCCTTATATCATACTTAAAAAACTTCGCAAAGGTGACAGGAATGTAAAAGTATCTGTGCCACAGGTTGAAAAATACAAGGAGAGTACGCCTGTTCTTGTTGATGATATTATTTCTACCGGAAATACAATGATAGAAACCATTGGTCATTTAAAAAAAGCAGGGATGAAGCCCCCTGTTTGTATAGGAATTCATGCAGTATTTGCTGCAAGGGCTCATGATAAATTAATTAAGGCTGGTGCGGAAAAAGTAGTTACCTGTAATACAATTGCTCATCCTTCCAATGCAATTTTCATGGATGAGTTGCTGGCACAGGAAATTTGCAAAAACAGTTTTGTGATAGACTAAATTAAAGTGTTATGAAATCTATTGAAAGAATAGAGATATATGATGCAGCACCGGGTGATGTATTTAAGTGTATTGACAATCTTGGTGTAACCGGTATGCACATGACTAAATCATCATGGATGATGTTGGGTAGCAAATTGAAATTAGCTTATTTAACTGAACAACATAACGGACCGGGTACAAAATACAGATGGACAGGAAAAATGATGGGCATTACTATGGACTTTACAGTTGAAGTAACACGGTGGATAGAAGGAAAGGAAAAAATATGGGAAACTGTTGGGAAAGCAAAAATGATTATTTATTCCTGGTTCCAGATGCATTTAACCACTGCTCCTATGTTTAACAAGGGCACAAAGGCAGAGCTTTCCATCACTTATAAAAAGCCAAAAGGATTAGTTAATAATATTCTGTGTTTTCTTTTTGCGGACTGGTATTGCAATTGGTGCTTAAAACAAATGCTGGGTGATGCAAAGAAGGCACTTAGTACCATGAAATTAAATTCTCAATTTATTAAATCAGACGAAAATGAAATCAATTAAAGATATTGACCTGTCTCCAAAGCCCGATAAAAAATACTGGAAAAATTGCCACCGTGAATGGCGGGAAGAGTTTATTTATTTTTTATTGGTTGACCGTTTTCACGACAGCAATAAAAGACATAGTGCAGATTTTGATGTAAGACATTCAGGCTATGGTGATGATGCCCAATTAGTAAAACAATGTGGCGGCACTTTACGAGGCATTATTAGTCATCTCACATATATAAAAAACCTGGGCTGTACTGCTATTTGGTTAAGCCCTGTATTTAAAAACAATCCTGAGTCTTATCATGGTTATGCTATTGAAAATTACCTGGAGATAGATGAACGCTTTGGAACAAAAGATGAACTCGAAGAACTGGTAGTGCAGGCCCATCAGCATGACATGAGGGTGTTTCTTGATGTTGTTTTGCATCATGCTGGTGATAACTGGAACTATCCCGGAGGCAAGCCATATTATTATCATGAAGGAACTGAATTTGATTTTGGAGAATGGCGATACCCAGACAGACCTGTTCCTATTGAATTAAGAAACCCTGCTTTGTACGGCCGCAAAGGGCAGATAAGGAATTTTGATGATTACCCCGAAACAAGGGACGGAGATTTTTTTAGCTTAAAAGCATTTAAGAATGACGAGTCAAGGGAAGCAATTCATGTACAAAAAATATTAACGGCCATACATTGTTACTGGATTAAGGAATTGGATATTGATGGCTTTCGGCTGGATGCTGTAAAACACATGGGTGCATTATCTATCAGCCGCTTTTGTTCTTATGTAAGAGAATATGCTTATTCCCTTGGCAAGAAAAACTTCTTTTTATTTGGCGAAATAGTTGGAGCTGATTCAATGGCAAGTACCTATTTAGGACCAAAAACATTGACTACGTATAATGACCAAAACATTTACTTTGGATTAAACTCAGTACTCGATTTTCAATTGCATTTTGCCCTGGAAGGAGTTATAAAAGGAAAAGACTCTCCCGGAAAACTGATTGAGAGATATACTGAACTGCAAAAAAATGCGCTTGACCGTGGCGAATATGGCGAATTCCTGGTGACTTTTCTTGACAATCATGACCAGATTGGAGATGAATTCAAGCATCGGTTTGGATATAATGCCGAACCCCAGCAAATTATTGCTGGTGCTGCATTTCTTCTCTGCGCTTTAGGCACACCTTGTATTTATTACGGAACAGAACAGGGACTTGATGGTTGTGGAAAGGGGGACCGCTATATCAGGGAATGTATGTTTAACCCAAACGATAAGACTACAAATTTACTGAATCAGCAATCAGAGATTTATCAGGCAATTGCTTCAATTGCACAGTTCCGAAATGAAAGCAACGTATTGAAGTTTGGCAGAATGTTCATGCGGGAATCATCAAAAGATGGTATTCATTTTCATTTACCAGAGTGTAATAAATGTGTTCTGGCTTTTTCAAGAATATTGTTTGACCAGGAAGTAGTATTTGTTTTTAATTCATCCACCTCAGACGCAAGAGTAGAAAACATATTGGTGGATTGCCAGTTAAACCGTGATAAAAAAGTGATGAAGCCACTATACGGATATAAAAGCAATGTAGAAATAATGCATTCTGAGAACCCTTCAAACCCCATGTGTTATATAAAACTGTATTTAAAACCTATGCAACTGGTTATTCTTAAAAACTATTAAACAAATAAAATCTATCAAAAATGAAAAAGATAAGTTTTCTGTCAGTAATAGCTTTAATGGTAACTATTGCTTCCTGTAACAATCAGTCAGCAGATAGTAGTAAACAAAAAGACATGAAAGAAGATGAGATGAAAAATATGAAGATGGATTCCAAGAACATGGACAGCACTATGCATCACAATCATCAGCCAGCAGATACCACAAATAAAAAGGAAACTTCAGCGACCAACGCTGAAATGATCAAACAGGCATTCTCAAATATTGATACCAAAGTAGCAGAGCATATAAAACTTATTACAGATTATTATCTGCAAATAAAAAATGCACTAATTGATTCAAATGGAAAGGCTGCTTCAAAAAGTGCATCATTATTGGAGAATCAAATCAGTGATTTTAACAAGCTGCTGCTCACACCTGAGCAAAAAAAGATTTATGATGAGCATATCATCCCGGTAAAGGAAGATATTAATCATATTAAACTTGTTTTTATTGCAGCGCACCAGCG
>DGDD01000056.1 GCA_002385265.1 Chitinophagaceae bacterium UBA3961 | reverse complement strand
CTCAGCGAGGTCGCATGTGTTTTGTCGCCATGCGCAAATGTCAATCCCGCCTAATTTCGTTTCGATCCATAAACCTAGATGGTATCTGCATCACACATTCAAAAAATCAATCACCTAACAATGCCCTTGACCCCATACAGGACGTACATCAATAGAAAGAAATCGTGAAACATGGCCCCTCGACCCCATCGGGGTCACACCTTAGTAGCAGCGGCAATCAATGTACAATGCCCGCGACCCTGTAGGGGTCGCACATCAGTAGCTACGATCGTCAATGTACAATGCCCGACCCTGAAGGGGTCGCACAAAAAACCCATGTATAAATGAATTAAATTTTCAGCCAATAATCAATTGATCAATATCCCGACCCTGGAAGGGTCGCATGTTCGTAGCAAAATCAAATGTTATGGAACCCCCGACCCTGGAAGGGTCGTATGTGATTGGTCACAATCCGAAAAGTTTGTATCCCCAAAACTGCAATCTTACACAGCACACTAAGGTGTCTTTTGTGATGCGTATTGGTTTCCAAAATAAATTCCATTCAATCCCTCGACCCCATCGGGGTCACACATCAGTAGCAACAACAATCCATTATAAATGCAAAACGACCCCAACGGGGTCGCACAAAATCCCAATATCCACCAAAACAAAAAAGCGACCGATATCATCAGTCGCTTAATTTTCGTAGCCCGTACGGGATTCGAACCCGTATCACCACCGTGAAAGGGTGGTGTCCTAGCCCTTAGACGAACGGGCCATGTTCTTAAAGGGAGCGCAAAGATAAGCCTACCTCCATTTCCCTCCAAACATTTTTTCGATTTTTTTACACCCCAACCCCCATTAATTTCCTATTACTCAACCCCTAATAACCCCACCCTTGCAATTGTTAGTTATCTGAAATCCAATCTCTTACATAAATTCAACACTTGTTTATTCTTTTTTTATAACTTCGCCACGCATTTTTAACCTAAAATACTCTTGTATCATGAGCAAAGTAAAAGTTGCTATCAATGGTTTCGGTCGTATCGGTCGCCTCGTATTCCGCCAAATCTATAAAATGGAAGGCATCGACGTAGTTGCCATCAACGACTTAACCAGCCCAAATGTGCTCGCTCACCTATTAAAATATGATAGCGCACAAGGTCGTTTCGACGCCACCGTTACAGCATCTGAAAACGCCATCCAAGTAAACGGTGAAGAAATCAAAATTTATGCTCAGAAAAATCCAGCCGATATCCCCTGGGGTTCTCATGGTGTAGACGTAGTGCTCGAATGTACCGGTTTCTTTACCGATAAAGATAAAGCCGCCGCTCACTTAACCGCTGGCGCAAAACGCGTTGTAATCTCAGCTCCAGCTACCGGCGACCTGAAAACAATCGTGTTCAACGTGAACCACAACACACTCGATGGCTCTGAAACCATCATCAGTTGCGCTTCATGTACTACCAACTGTCTTGCTCCAATGGCGCAAGTACTCGAAACTAAATTCGGAATCGTTAACGGTTTGATGACTACCGTTCACGCTTATACCAACGACCAAAATACACAAGACGCACCTCACCCTAAAGGTGACCTCCGTCGCGCTCGCGCTGCCGCTCAAAACATCGTGCCTAATAGCACAGGCGCCGCTAAAGCAATCGGTCTCGTTCTCCCTAGCTTGAAAGGTAAACTCGATGGATCTGCTCAACGCGTTCCAACACTTACCGGTTCATTAACTGAATTAACAGCCATCCTCGGTAAGAAAACAACCGCAGAAGAAATCAACGCTGAAATGAAAGCCGCTTCTAACGAAAGCTTCGGTTACACTACCGACGAAATCGTTTCTAGCGATATCATCGGTATCAGCTTCGGTTCTTTGTTCGACGCTACTCAAACAAAGGTTCAAAACGTAGGCGATACTCAACTCGTTCGCGTGGTTTCTTGGTACGATAACGAAATGAGCTACGTTAGCCAACTCGTTCGCACCGTTCACTACTTCGCTACTCTTATCAGCAAGTAATCGCTTCAAATTATATCGTAACAGGCAGCTACCACTGCCTGTTACTTTTTAATACCATAACCAACCGCTCTGGCTACCTACAACAATATCTGGAAACATCGCTGGGCCATCGCTAAACGACTGGCTTGGAAAAAATACTACCGTCTCCTAGGTAATGCCAACGCCTCCAAACAACCCCTTAGCCTATATTCCATTAAGCCCGGCTATCGGCACGCAACTACCGTAGAATCGTACGATGCTACTCACACCAAAGACGAATGGCAGAAAGAAGTGTATCAATACGCCGCTCAATGGATGGAACAACAGCATCTTCAATCCATCATCGACCTTGGCTGCGGTTCCGGTTATAAAACGGTTCACTACCTGGGCCAATACCAAACCACCGGCGTTGAAGTTGACCCAACCTATTCATGGCTTACAAAAACCTATCCCGATAAAAAATGGTTGCTCTTCGATAACCTGAAACCATCAGAGCTCACCTGCGACCTTATCGTTTGCTCCGACGTCATCGAACACATCGAACATCCCGATGATCTCCTCGATTTTGTTGCTGAAATGAATTTTAAACAGGTTATTTTTAGCACACCCGATCGCGATCGACTCTACGGTACCAAAGATTTTGGCCCGCCGGAAAACACTTGCCACTACAGAGAATGGAATCACATAGAATTTAAGAACTATCTTAGAGGCTGGTTCGAAATCATCGATACCCAACTCATCAATGATAAAAGCAACACGCAACTCGTTATTTGCCAAAAACATAAAAAGACCAACACATGAGCAAGTTCAGCCAACATTCATTTAATAACCAAAAAGCATTGATCCGTGTGGACTTCAACGTTCCACTCGACAAACAAACTTCTGCCGTAGGTGATGATACTCGCATTCGCGCAGCGCTCCCAACTATTAAAAAGATTCTAGCCGATGGCGGTAGCGTTATCTTAATGAGCCATCTCGGACGACCAAAAGAAGGTCCTGAAGAAAAATCTTCTCTTAAACATATCATCAGCCATCTTAGCGGTTTGTTGGGAGGATTGCCTGTGCAATTCGCTAACGATTGTATCGGCGAAGAGGCTATTCAAAAAGCAGCAGCCCTAAAACCGGGGGAAGTATTGTTATTAGAGAACCTTCGTTTCTACAAACAAGAAGAAAAAGGCGATGAAGGCTTCGCTGAAAAACTAAGCAAGCTTGGTGATGTATATGTAAACGATGCGTTCGGTACCGCACACCGTGCACACGCTTCTACAGCAGTAATTGCGAAGTTCTTCGCACCCGAAAATAAAATGTTCGGACTCTTGATGGAAGGTGAGGTGAGCAGTGCTGAAAAAGTATTACACAAATCGGAAAAGCCCTTTACCGCAATTATAGGCGGCGCCAAAGTGAGTGATAAAATCCTTATCATCGAAAACTTATTGGAAAAAGCAACCGATATCATTATTGGTGGAGGTATGGCTTATACCTTCATGAAAGCAATGGGTGGAAAAATTGGTAACTCTTTGTGCGAAGACGATCGTTTGCAAACAGCACTCGACTTATTAGAAAAAGCCAAATCAAAAGGAGTGAACATTCACCTTCCTTCCGATTCTGTAATTGCAGATAAATTCGACGCAAATGCCAATACTGCAGTAGCACCCTCAAATAATATTCCTGATGGATGGATGGGATTAGACATTGCAGAAAATGCCTGCGGTCAATTCACCAATGTTCTGCACCGCTCAAAAACCATTCTTTGGAATGGTCCAATGGGCGTTTTCGAAATGGTGAAATTCCAACACGGAACAAAAGCAATCGCGCAAGCAGTAGCAGACGCTACTTCGAATGGTGCTTTCTCATTAGTAGGAGGGGGTGATAGTGTAGCCGCTGTGAATGAATTCGGTTTCACAGATAAAGTAAGCTATATCTCAACCGGTGGTGGTGCCATGCTCGAATACTTCGAAGGAAAAGTTCTTCCCGGTATCGCCGCTATTAAATAAATACAAAATAAAGCATAAAAATAGAAAGGAGCCACCGGCTCCTTTCTATTTTGTATTAAACTCAAAACTTATAACTCAAAACTCACAACTTCCAACTCACAACTCTCATCACCATCCCCCACTGGCACCACCGCCACCACTGCTGCCTCCTCCAAATCCTCCGAAGCCGCCGCCACCGCCGCCGCTCCATCCACCACCGCCGCCACCACTCCATCCTCCGGAATTCCAGAAGATAGGCGAATTGATGCCACGGTATCCTCTTCTACTCATAAATCCACCACCGCCACCACGGTTGATATTAGAAAGTACAATAATGATTATAATGATTATGATAATCATTCCCAATATACTTCCCCCATCTTTATCTTGTCGTCTATTAGCATAACCCTGTGGTGCAGTATACTCTCCTCGAGTTGCTTTAATCAAGTGTTCTGCGGCAGTTGCGAAACCTTCATAAAAGTTTCCATTCCTAAAATTAGGAGCGAGGTCTTCCTCAATAATTCTTTTACTTAATAGGTCAGTTACCGCACCTTCCAAGCCATATCCTACTTCAATACGCATCTTTCGATCGTTCTTCGCTACCAGAATAAGAATACCATTGTTGGTTTTCTTGTTTCCAATACCCCACAACCGATATTGCTTATTCGCAAATTCCTCAATCGGATAATCATTCAAAGTAGGAATGATCAGAATCGCAATTTGATTAGAAGTGCTATCGTCATAACTCACCAATAATCGCTCGAGTTTATTTACTTCATCAGCACTCAGCGTATTGGTTTTATCATTCACTAGCCTTGGTGGATTGGGCACCGGAACCAGATCCTGTGCCGCAATCATTCCTGTTATTCCGATAACAGTAAGAATTACCAGTAAAAATCTTTTCATACTCATTGTCCAAACACGATTTCGTCAGGTAATTCATTTTTGTCAGTGTTCGGATCGTATGGAAATGCTTCTTTCAAAGTACTTCCAATTTTGTCGATCACTTTCACTAACCCATGCGCAACACCTTCTTCCTTTATGTAAGAAGTCATTTCATTCACCGACTGATTCCAAAAATCATTTCCAAGTTTTGTATAAATGCCATTATCGGCAAAAATGGCAAACTGCTGATCTTTGATGGCCACATAAATCAATACGGCATTGTATTCGCCCGTACTGTCCATCTTAAGCCCCCAAAAGATCTCTTCTGCACGGTGAATCGGATTTACAAAACGACACCTGCTTTCTACAAAAACCCTCACTTCACCACTGGTTTCTTTCTCCGCTCTCTTGATCGCAGCAACAATCGCTTCCTGATCTGAGGAAGAAAAAAAATGTTTGCGTCTGAAAAATGGAATCAACGACATTCTTTTACTGTTAAAGTTAGAACTTCACTTTTGGAGCATTTTCTGCACCCGGATCAGCCTTGAAGCCTTCTTTCGGATGGAATCCAAACAAATTGGCAAATATTACTCCGGGAAATCTTCTAGCACTTGTATTGTACCCTTGTACTGCAGTATTAAAATCGTTACGTGCTACTTTGATTCGATTTTCAGTTCCTTCAAGTTGCGCTTGCAAATCGCGGAAGTTCTGAGTTGCTTTCAAATCAGGATAAGCTTCTGAAACAGCCAACAATCTGCCCAATGCACCACTTAAACCGGCCTGCGCCTGTTGAAACTCAGCCAATTTTTCAGGTGTAATATTTGTTGGGTCAACCTGAATTGAAGTGGCTTTTGAACGTGCACTGATCACAGCTTCCAGTGTTTCTTTTTCGAAGTTAGCAGCACCTTTAACTGTTTCAACCAAGTTTCCGATCAAATCATTTCTTCTTTGATACTCACTTTGCACATTCGCCCATTTCGCTCTTACATCTTCATCTTTCGAAACCAATCCATTATAGCTGCTACAGCCACATCCACCTAATATCAAAATCAATCCAAAAATTGCAATCAAAGCAATGTTACGTGTACTCATTTTCTATTGAAGTTTTATTTTATGAATTTTTAATTCCTTGTCAAGATACTACATTATTAGTTGCAGCTTTTCTTCGTTCATTACATTTCCGATACGGCTTTTTTATTGCAACCCTGCTTCATTTATCTTTTCTACCCAAAAACCTCTTTAATCAGCATTTAACGCTGTTAAGACGGGTAAAGGCATAATTTTGGTTGTACCTGTAAAAACAATTCGTATGCTGAAGAGAATGCTCTATACCTCCTTGGTCCTGTCCTCCCTCATTCTTGCCGCAAATTGCAGCAAGTCGAAGTCCAACACAGGCGGAGGCGGTACAACCGATACTACTACTACTCCAGTCGTTTTAAGCGATAAAATACTTTCTTCCGGACTTACCATGCCATGGGATCTGGTTTGGGCTCCCGATAATACCATCTGGTTTACCCAAAAGTCCGGCATTATATCGAAGGTAGATCCAGCCAACGGGTCTGTTTCTAACTTGCTCACTATCAGCGATGTAGTGGTTAGGGGAGAAGGTGGACTTCTTGGAATGGCATTTCATCCTTCTTTTGCTTCTAATCCCTACTTGTACGTAGTGTACGATTATCTAAAAGGGTCTGCATATAGAGAAAAAGTGGTTCGTTATACTGTAAGTGGCAACAGCCTTTCAAGCCCGACTATCATCTTTGACAATATTATTGCCGATAATAATCATAATGGCTCTCGATTAGTGATTGTGGGCGATAAACTCTTCGTCTCCACCGGTGATGCAGTGGAAACCTCGTATCCGCAAGATCCCAACTCTGTAAATGGAAAAATCCTGAGAATTAACCTCGACGGGTCCATCCCTTCCGATAACCCCGTTTCCGGCAATCCATATTGGAGTTTCGGACACCGCAATCCTCAAGGCTTGGTATACGCTAATGGCATCCTCTATTCCTCCGAGCATGGTCCCAATAACGACGACGAAATCAATATCATTGAAAAAGGCAGAAACTACGGATGGCCAACTGTTATGGGATTTTGCGACAACTCTTCCGAAACAGCCTTCTGTTCTTCAAACAATGTAAAAGAACCCATCAAAGCTTGGACACCTACCATTGCAACTTGCGGTTTGGATTACTACAACAATGCTAAAATCCCGCAATGGAAAAACTCTTTGTTGCTCGCAACATTGAAAAACTCACGCTTGTATCAACTTAAACTCAACGCAACTTTTAATGCCGTTACGGAAACAAACGAATTCTATAATGGGAAATTTGGACGTTTGAGAGACGTTCTAGTGGCCCCCACAGGGAAAGTATACCTTTGCACCAGCAACGGCTCAGATGATAAAATCATCGAAATAAGCGCACCATAAAAATTGAACGATCTACATACAAAAAGGCCGCCTCGATCAGTTCGAAGCGGCCTTTTTCTATTTCGGAACTAATTAGTTAGTCCAACCTAATACTACATCTTCGACTTTATATAGTCGATCTGTTCTTGTAAACTTGCTTTATCTCCACCTTTCTCTTTCTGCGCCTCTTTCTTCGTCATAATTCCTTTCAAGAAATTATTGATAACCGGTGTAATTCCGTATTGCTCAGGAATTGCTTTTCTGAATGCAACCACCAAATCAACTCCTTCTTTCAGTTGCTTAGTATCCGTAACCTTCGCCAGCATATCACATAAAGCCTGTGTCATTTCGAATTTGTCTTGAGAAATTGGCATGTTTTTATAAGCCAAGGCTACTGTTTCGAATACGGAAGGATCGCCTGACTGGATCAAAATTTTCACTCTTGCAGCCTGAAGTCTACCTTTAACTGTTTCAGGAACTTTTTTAGCTTCCGCCAATCCTAGATCGGGATCAATACCATACAATGCTTCTAATGATGCACCGGCAACAGAATAAGAAGAATCAGTAAGGCCTTTTTGGTACAAAGCTTTATAATCAGGATTTTCTGTTACCGACAAGAAATCAATAGCAACAGCTTTTACTGTTGTTTTCTTGTCGTTCTTCGCCATATCTTCTACAATTGGTAAAGCGCTGCTACGAATGCTCTCCTTTTTAATGTCCAATCGTCCTAGTGTAAATCCGCGAAGATCACTTGATGGATCTTTTAATCCCAATGATATGATTTCCCATGCTTTCGGCTCCGATTGTTTCTTCAATGCAGCTTCGATCGCTTCTCTTCTATCCATATAAAGCCCTGCATTCTTCATTTGGAATAAATACTGGTCCAAGGTTTTATTGTCTTTTTTCTCAGCCAACAAGATCTTATCTCCATCAAAATTGATCAAATCCGGACGAGTAGCGTATTTGAAAACAAACGTATCGTTCTTATCATCGATCCATACATTCTTGCGCTCTTTCTTTGATCCATAATAAAGATCAATGGCCACCGGCAATTTGAAGACCTTGTCTCCGGCTTGGGTTTGTTTCACAACCACCGCCACTTCTTTTCTTGCTTCATCGTAAATGTAATCAACACTTAATTTCGGATGACCGCTTCCATAATACCATTGATTGAAGAACCAATTCAAATCCTTTCCGGTCACTTCTTCAAATGCCAATCTTAAATGATGTGCTTCTGCTGCTTTGTATTTATTGGTGGTTAAATACAAATTCAAGGCTTTGAAGAAAGCACTGTCTCCCACATAGTTTCTCAACATGTGTAAGATGCGTCCACCTTTATTATAGCTAACTGCGTCAAACATATCTTCGCGATCAGCATAATGGAATCGAACCAAATCTTTTTTCTCACTACCACTGCCAAGATATCCCACCATATCGCTATAGTTATGGGCATCAGCAGCGTCTTTGCCCCATTTGTACTCGTTCCAAAGCACTTCGCTGTAATTTGCAAATGATTCATTTACGGTAAGGTTGCTCCAACTCTCTGCTGTAACATAATCGCCAAACCAATGGTGAAATAATTCATGCGCAACAACACCTTCCCACTGATTTCCATCAACTAATTCTCTAGCGTCTTGCTGAGCCGATTCTCCGTGTAGGGTAGTAGTAGTGTTTTCCATCGCACCACTAACATAGTCTCTGCCTGTAATTTGAGCATACTTTACCCAAGGGTAATCTATACCAGTAATTCTGGAGTAAAAAGCCATCATTTCCGGAGTTAGTCCAAAGATCTTTCTTGCTACTGATTCGTATTCTTTCTCTACATAGTAACTGATTTCTTTTCCTTTGTAGCTATCTTTTACAATTGCGTAATCGCCAACGCCAATGAAGAATAAGTAAGGAGAGTGTGGTTGATCCATCTTCCAAGTATCAGTTCTGGTACCATCCGTATTCTTCTTTTGTGATACCAACTTGCCATTTGAAAGTGACACATATTTTGCAGGAACCGTTAAATTAAACTCCTGAGTACACTTTTGATTCGGTTTGTCGATAATAGGAACCCAAACAGAAGTTCCTTCTGTTTCACCTTGCGTCCAAATTTGCGTTGGCTTTGTTTTATCTTCTCCCAATGGATTGATAAAGTACAAGCCTTTTGCATCTGTGATCGCTGCACTTCCTTTTGCTTTATAATCATTGGGCTTTGCGATATAAGCCACATAAATCGTATAGGTTTCTTCTTTTTTGTACGATTTATCAAGTTTTATGCGCAATTCCAATCCATTGTAATCGTAGTTGAGTACCTGATTTTTATTGTTTTTAACAACGGCTACTTGTTGAATTTCCATGCCCTTCGCATCCAATAATAAGGAGTCTGTAGCATAAAAATGAGGCTTTAATTGAAGCCACACTTTACCAATGGCCTGACTTTTGGAGTAGTCGAAACGAATGTCCAATTTGGTGTGAATGAGATCGTTGATTTTGGAACTGGATTCACGATAGATCTTTTCCCAGCTGGTATCAGCAGCTTCTTCTTGTGCAAACGCTCCGTATCCTATGAGAAGGAGGGCCGCTGCTGCAATGACTTTTTTCATAAATAGATTAAATATTGTTCGGGCTAAAGATAAGAGAGCCTTTTCTTAATATTTATGAAAAATTGGATAAATTGACGTCGGCTCAATGCAATTAGTTAGTTTTGTGTACAGTAGAAATCCATTCCGGTTCATGAAAAAATGTACGTTTCTCGCCTTACTGTTAACGCTTTCCGCCGCTGTATCAGCGCAGCAAGACTATTTCTTCGCCATAGAAGCAGATAAAGCACAACCTTTTTCAGTTAGAATTCAAGATAAAAACTTTAGTTCCTCGGCAGATGGATATTTGTTGATCGGCAAATTGAAGGATACTGTTTATGAACTAAAAGTCAATTTCCCCAAGAACTCTTTTCCCGAACAGACATTCAAAGTGGCCGTGAACAGGAAAGACAAAGGCTTTCAGTTGAAGAAAACAGGTGACCAAACTTGGTCTCTTTACAACTGGCAAACCATGGAATTGATCGCTGCTCAGTCGGCGGAAGAAAGTGCCGCAGTAGTGAAAACAGAAACTCCAAAGCCTACAAAACCCGCCGTAAATGGTTTCGCCAACATGATGGCAGCGGTAGTGAACGATAACGATGTGTTGAAAGATCGAACCAAAACTGCGGTTCCTCCTAAAGATGCTCCCAAGCAAACGGCACCGGCAAACCCGCCTACACCGGATGTAACGGTTGCAGAACCTGCAAAGCCTGCTATCAAAGTGATTCAAGTAGATCCGGAACCTGTTAAACTTAAGGACTCCGCAGAAACAGCACCCGCCAATCCCGTTGTTAAAACAATCACTCCAACTCCCGAAATTGTAGATAAACCAACAAAAGATAGTACCATCGCTGCTCCGGTTAAGCCTGCTGTTCAACAGCCCACGGCTGAAAGTAACACGTCAATTCCAAAAGATAGTTTAGTAGCTGCCCCTGCAAAGCCTAAAATTGAAACGGCCACTCAAACACCGGAACCGGTTGCAGTGCCTAAAACGCCAATGCCTTCAATCCAAATTATTTCAGACAGAACCATTGATAAAGGACGCGAAATCATCTATAAAGCAGGAGACGAGGATTCAATTACAGTGATCATTCCTCTAGACGATGTTTCTAAACCTGTTGTAAAAACTGGGGTAGATTCTACTTTGTCGGCGAAGCCTACAGTTGATTCTTCAGCCAGAGCGGATAAAAGCACCGGTCTTCTTATTGCTACAGACTTAGACTTAGATAAATTGCGCGTTCAAATGATGGAAACAGCTACCACCGATCAACGATTGTTGGTGGCAAAAAAGGCATTTGCCCTTAAATCCTATTCAACAAAGCAAGTAAAAGGACTCACCGAACTATTTTATTCTGAAGTATTTAAGTTTCAATTTCTTGAATCTGCCTATCCTACTATTACCGATAAAGAAGCTTTTAAAGAGCTGGTAGTGTTGTTTTCTCAAGACTATTACATTCGTAAGTTCCAAGAAATGGTAAAATAGGAACCCGTATTTTCGCTCTATGACACGTTATTTCATGGAGTTGGCTTACATGGGAGGTCCTTTTGCCGGTTTTCAGGTGCAGGACAATGCTGTTACTGTACAGTCAGAAGTTGAGAAAGCACTCCATACTTTTTTCCGACACGAAATTGCGCTAACGGGTTCATCTAGAACTGATACGGGTGTTCATGCGCGACAGAATTACTTTCATTTTGATTTTGAGGGTGGTATTTCCGAGAAAGCCGTCTATAATTTGAATGCAATAGTTCATCCGGCCATTGTAATTAAGCGAATTGTGGCGATGCAGCCATCGGCACATAGTCGGTTCGATGCAGTAAGCAGAGAATACGAGTATACGGTTTTGTGGGGCAAAGATCCATTTCGATCAGATAGAAGCTATCGATATCCTTTCCCTTTAGATCTGGCTTTATTGAGGGAGGCGGCGGAAATAGTGAAGGGCTATTCCGATTTTGCGAGTTTTTCTAAAAGGGGGTCGCAAGTACGTACTACTATATGCAGTATTGAGCGGAGTGAATGGGAGGCGATAGAGGGTGGATTTGTATACCGGGTAAGGGGCAGTCGTTTTTTAAGGGGGATGGTGCGTGGATTAGTAGGAACGATGTTAAAAGTAGGGCGTAAAAAGTGGTCGATAGAGGAGTTCAAAAGCATCATTGAAATGAAAGATGCTACCAGAGCGGATTTTTCGGTACCGGGTCATGGCTTAAGTTTGATAAAAGTGAATTATGAAGAAGGGTATTTTGAGAGAGGCGGCAAGAAAGTTTAAAAAATATTTGGAGCTACAATGCAGTGTGGGAGAGGGTTTCAAAAATAAACAGCAAAAAAGATTTAAAATAAATTTGTTGGGAAGTGAATGCTCCTTATCTTTGCGGCCCGCTTTACAAAAAACGGGTAGTTCTTAAAGTGATTGACGCGAGAAAGTGACGAAAAAAAAGTTTGAAAAAAACGCGAAAAAAATTGGTGGTGAATGTGAAACGGTCTATCTTTGCAACCCCTTACAAAACGAGGTAGTTCTTACGATAGAAGTGATTGAAAAGCGAATAAAAAAACTTTAAAAAAATCACGAAAAAAGTTGGCGGTGAAAATAGAGTTAACTATCTTTGCAGCCCGCTTTTAAAAAGCGAAAGTTCTTCAAAAAAAGTACTGGTTAATGAGAAGAAAAAATCTTCGAAAAAAATCAAGAAAAATTTGGTGAAAATAAAAAAGGCTCTTACCTTTGCAACCCCAATCAAAAATGGGGCGGCAAAATAAAGCCGAAAGATCTTTGAAAGTTTGGAAGCAACAGCACGTAAATCAATGATTTACGGTAAGGTTTAGCGACATTTAATTATTAGACACAAACGTTATTTTTCCGAGAGAAAATTTAACGCCAACGGTCAAAACTCATTTACAATGGAGAGTTTGATCCTGGCTCAGGATGAACGCTAGCGGCAGGCTTAATACATGCAAGTCGTGGGGCAGCACAGTGTAGCAATACATGGGTGGCGACCGGCAAACGGGTGCGGAACACGTACGCAACCTTCCTTCAAGTGGGGAATAGCCCAGGGAAACTTGGATTAATACCCCGTAATATTTCGGAGTGGCATCACTCTGATCTTATAGCTACGGCGCTTGAAGATGGGCGTGCGACTGATTAGGTAGTTGGCGGGGTAACGGCCCACCAAGCCTGCGATCAGTAACTGGTGTGAGAGCACGACCAGTCACACGGGCACTGAGACACGGGCCCGACTCCTACGGGAGGCAGCAGTAAGGAATATTGGTCAATGGACGCAAGTCTGAACCAGCCATGCCGCGTGGAGGATGAAGGTCCTCTGGATTGTAAACTTCTTTTATTTGGGAAGAAACCCACGGTTTCTACTGTGGTTGACGGTACCAGATGAATAAGCACCGGCTAACTCCGTGCCAGCAGCCGCGGTAATACGGAGGGTGCAAGCGTTATCCGGATTCACTGGGTTTAAAGGGTGCGTAGGCGGGCAGGTAAGTCAGTGGTGAAATCCTGGAGCTTAACTCCAGAACTG
>DGDD01000292.1 GCA_002385265.1 Chitinophagaceae bacterium UBA3961 | reverse complement strand
TGTGCCAGTTACTGTAAGCCAACTTCATATAATATGCCACAGCATTCGCGAAACCCTGACGTTTTTCAGGATTTTCTTCCTTCAACGCTTTGTCAATTACCAACTCCATGTTTTTACCCAAGTGATAATGTCTTGGATAACGCTTTGGATAAGGTAAAGGCTGAGGTCTGGCTTTTAATGTTTCGCGCGTAGGGATGGGATACGGAGAGTCAACGTCTAATTTGAAATCGGAGATCAAAAACAAATGATCCCATAATTTATGACGGAAGTCTTCCACATTTTTTAAGTGAGGGTTTAAGAATCCCATTAGTTCGATCACAGCGTAGGCATTGCGCTGACGCGTTTCTCTGTCCTCTAAGGTTAACAGGTATTCAACCATGCGTTGAATATGCCTGCCATATTCCTTCATAATGAGATGGTTTCTCGTAGTATTATATTCCATTAAACTAATTTGATAATAAACAAAAGTAAGAAAGTAATATCAGAATGAAAAAAGGCCCTCCGACAGGGCCTTTAGTATAAAAACGCAGGGAATAAGTTCTTATTTTGTAATCGACACTTTAGAGCTGTAAACCGCACCTGTTCTTACTTCTTTCGCTCTCAAGATATACACTCCTGCAGGTGGCTGGCTGTTCAATTCCAGGTTAATTACATTGCTTTGTTGAACACTCATGGTTCTGTTGTACATCACCTGACCGCTCATATTTACCAATTCTACAGCATAATCACCGGTGATTGGCTGCTCAAACATCATTTGGAATTTCGCACGAGCCGGGTTAGGGAATACAGAGATTCCACCTACCGTTGTTCCATCAAAAGAAACACCTTTGATAGCGGTAGCGGCCCATTTACCACTGCTTTGTACTTGCTTTACTCTGAAATAAAGTTTTCCGGCAGTTTGGTTCGCCTTATAGTTGAACTCGTATTTAGAAGCGGTACTTCCTACAACCGTGCGGGCATCCACCGTTCCGGCCGATTGGAAATCTCTTCCATTTGTAGAATATTCAATTAAGTATTTGTTGGCGGCGCTTTCATTGTTGGTGGTCCAAGTCAATAAAACATCTTCTTTCGACTTTTTAGCAACATTGAAATCTGCCATACCACTAGCTAATAAGGCAGTTATACAGTAATTGTATTCAACTCCCACGGTTACGAAGTCTTGTGAACTTACCGAGAAAATATAGTTCACACCACCCGTTACGGTTGTTTTACCTGTTAACTTGTAATAGTAAGTAAGTGTGCCATTTCCAAGAAAAGGAACCACATTTGAACTGATTGTACGACTGAGGTATTGATTTTTCAATACACTGTCAGGACCAATAAAAATGTAATCGGGTCCTGAGAAGGTATTACCATCACTTTCTGCAAGAGTATATGGACCATAGTTCTTTGAAAAGTTGGCAGAAATTGTAGGGGATAAACCCGGACCTAGAATTTGGTCGGTACGCGTATAAGAGATACGATAGTTCAGAGGATAGATCTCATCGTTCTCCAAACGCATTCTCACTACTGAAGTAAGATAAGAATAGACGTTCACGCACACCAATTCACCGATTGCTGGGTCAAACTGACTTAAATTGAAGTCGGTAGAGTCATCGATTGGACGAATCAAACGGGTTTGCTGATAAGAAACGGTGCTTGGATTACTACCATCGGTACATAAGCATTGTGCTCTTATGGGTAAGGGTAAGTAGAGGATAAGGGTTAAGCAGGTCAATAATATTGACACTTTTGAGTATCGTTGTTTCATAGGTACTGATTTTACTTTGGGTATTACGGATTGCTGTAACAAAGCTAGATAACGTAAAATTGGGATGCAAAGTGTAACTACTTATTTTTTTTACACCGTAAAATCCGAACCTTTAGCGCAGTTTTTCCTCGGTAACATAACTATATTAATACATAAGTTATTCAATTTCAATTTACATTAAAACTATTTTATATCTATAAAGTGCGCAGTTATTTTTGGGTATCAAAAGCCATTTAAGATTGGTAATTTTGCATTCAATTGATAGCGAATCACTAAGAAGAATTACTTATGCAAAAATCAACCATAACAATTGAAGTTGGATTGGACGAAAAGAGAGTTCCCGAATCCATTCAATGGAAAGCAACCGACAGTACCGCAGAAAAACCAAGAGATGCGAAAGCCTTTATGGTGTCTTTTTGGGATGGTGCCGACAATGCAGCCCTTCGAATGGACCTTTGGACCAAAGAAATGAGGGTAGATGAAATGGCAGATTTCTATTATCAAACCCTGATGACCATGGCTGACTCATTCGACAGAGCCACGCACCAGCAGGAGTTGGTTAACAAAATGAAGCAATTCGCTCATGATTTTTATAAGCGTTTTGCCGAATTACAAGAAAAAGAGAACAAGATTCAATAATCTAAAGTGTTGATTATGAGTTTAGAACAAAAAATTACGGCTTCCTTGAAAACGGCTATGTTGGCTAAAGATGAGAAGGCGTTGAGAAGTTTACGTGCGATAAAAGCAGCTTTATTGTTGGCGAAAACAGCTGAAGGGGCTTCGGGAGAAGTTTCCGAAGCTGAAGAAACCAAACTCTTGCAAAAACTGGTAAAGCAAAGAAAGGATTCATTGGAGATTTACCAGCAGCAGAACCGTCCCGATCTGGCTCAAAAAGAGATCGAGGAGATCGAAATCATTGAGCTGTTTTTACCCAAGCAATTATCGGCCGATGAATTAAAGCCTTTGATCAGTGCTATTATTTCCAAAGTAGGGGCTGCTGGTCCTCAAGACATGGGGAAAGTGATGGGCGCGGCTACGAAAGAATTAGCCGGTCAAGCCGATGGTAAAACCATCAGCGCTTTGGTAAAAGAACTGTTGGCGAAGTAATCTGAAGTGTCAATCGACTTATTATATATGATTGTGGTGGCCATAGCCATCATTAAAGGATTGAAAAAGGGCCTCATTGTTGCGCTGTTTTCTTTCTTCGCCATTTTCATTGGATTGGCAGCAGCTACAAAACTTTCGGTAGTGGTAGCAGCGCATTTTCGGGGCGATGATAAGGAGGTAAGTGTTTGGTTGCCGATGTTGAGTTTTGTGGGTGTATTGGTTGCCGTGGTGCTAGTAGTTCGATTGATCGCAAAGTTTATCGAAACATCCATGGAATTAGCCTTTGTAGGCTGGGTAAATAAACTGGGGGGTGCTATTTTATATACAGTGTTATACACCACTATATTCAGTATCCTTCTATTTTATTTGGTGAAAGGCAAAATTATTCAACCAAGCACTGTACAAGAATCGGTTGTTTATCCGGTTATTGGTGATTGGGGTCCTGGCTTGTTAAACGGTTTGGGTGCTGTTATTCCTTGGTTCAAAAATATGTTTCAACAGTTGGAATATTTCTTCGGAAATGTTGCTGAAAAAATCCAAGAAAACTAAGAAGTGTACATATTTGCGGTAAAACAGTTATTTTAGCGATTATTTGAATAGAACTCTTAAGAACAAAAGATGCAATACGAGATCAAAGAAGTTGACAAGTTTAAATACATTGAGGTAGGGGAGGGAGAGCCGCTGATGCTACTGCATGGCTTGTTCGGAGCATTGAGTAACTTCGAATACTTAATTGAGTACTTCCGTCATCATTACAAAGTAGTGGTGCCAATGCTTCCTTTGTTTGATCTGGATCTATTGCATACTTCCGTGGGTGGATTACAGAAATTCGTTCATAAATTCATTGAGAACCGCAATTATACCGGCATTCACCTTTTAGGTAATTCTTTGGGAGGTCACGTGGCTTTAGTGCACACGCTTAAACACCCCGAGAAAATTAAATCACTCATTTTAACGGGCAGTTCAGGCCTATTCGAAAGTGGAATGGGTAATACCTACCCCAAGCGCGGCGATTATGAATACATTCGTAAGAAAACGGAAGTGACCTTTTACGATCCCGCGGTAGCTACCAAAGAACTGGTTGACGAAGTGTACAATACCGTTAACAATAGAATTAAAGCCATCAAAATCATTGCACTGGCAAAAAGTGCCATCCGCAATAATTTGGGGGAAGAGTTGAACCAAATTAAACAACCAACCCTTCTTATTTGGGGAAATAACGACGCAGTAACACCTCCTTTTGTGGGCCGAGAATTCCACAAATTGATTCCCAATAGTGAACTCCATTTCATCGATAAATGCGGTCATGCGCCTATGATGGAAGTGCCTCAGGAGTTCAATCAAATTCTTCATAAATTTTTGACAAAATTGAGTCAACCGGCAGCGGTAAACCCTTAATTGTCGTCTTACTAAATAAAAAGGCTCTTTCTACGTTCTAATCTTAGTTCTGAGAGTCCCTTTTTAACCTCTAAATCATATTCAAAAGATGTTGAATAAAAACATCCTATCTAGCTCTATACCTTCGCTTCGTTTAACAGACGATGTGCGTCATGCATTGGATATGATGGAGGAAAACCATTGTTCCGAATTGGCAGTGGTGAACGGTGATTTATTTGAAGGGTTGGTTTTAGAGTCCGATTTGCTTTCTGTTGATGAGGGAGAGGAAATTCAAGTCATCCAAAGTAGGTTCTCAAAGCTTGCAGCACAGGCTAATTCACATGTATTCGAAGCCGTACAATTGGCCAACGAATACCATCTTACGGTGGTGCCGGTGGTAGACAAAGAAGGCCATTATTTGGGAGTTATTTCCAATGCCGATCTTTTGTTACAATTGGGCACTATTAATGGCGTAAAAACAGCCGGCGCTATTATCGTGTTAGAAATGGAAAACAAAGCTTTTTCTTTTTCTGAAATCAGCAAATTGGTAGAAACCAACGACGCTCAAATTACTCAACTTAATACGCATTGGGATCCCGCCACTGAATCTTTTCTTGTTACTCTGAAAATTAATAAATTCGAAGTGAGTGATATACTTGCTACCTTTCAACGCTATGAGTATTCTGTTCGTCACTTTTTTGGTGAAGAACAATATGAAAATGAGTTGAAAAGCAATTTTGATCATCTCATGAATTATCTGAATATTTAAAGCAGTGGATTTCTGAAAGGGACGCTACCGGCTTTAGTACATGCACCAACAACTTAAATTATATTACTGTGGGTTAGTTTTACTCCTGCTGACCGGTTTTTGTGCCCAAGCTCAAGTAGCTTCGAGCCCAAACCTTAACTTATTACAATTATTAGAAGACCACGATTCCACAGCCGCCCGCTCTTCCTCTAGTTCTAATCACTTTATTATCGGTGATATCACTGTTGAAGGAAATTACAAAACCAAAGATTACATTGTTAAGCGCGAACTTCCTTTCAGTACAGGCGATTCTATTTATCTGCCCGACCTCGTAAAAGGTTTTGAAATTGGCAGGCAACAGCTTATGAACACAAAGTTGTTCAACGAGGCAATCATATCTGTTAAGTCGTTCAGAGGTTATGTGGTTGATATTCGAGTAGAAGTAAAAGAACGGTGGTACATCTTTCCCATTCCTTATGCGAAGGCTGTAGATAGAAATATCAATGAATTTTTCCGTCAGGGTGTTGGAATCCAACGTATCAACTATGGCTTCAAATTTCAATACAACAACTTCACCGGTAGAAATGATAAATTAAAAATTTGGTTGATCACCGGGTATACGCAACAGTTGCAGTTTGAATACGAACAACCCTATGCCGATCGAACCTTGAAGCACGGCTATAAATTAGGGATGACCTATAGCTTTAACAGAGAGATCAATTACGCAACCATCAACAACCAACAACAATTCAGCGATTCTTTTGGAGGAACCAGACGTTGGTATGCACACATAGACTATACCTATCGCCCCGGCTTACGAACTTTCAATAGTGTGCGACTGGCTTTGGTGCGACAAGACATCGATTCGGCTGTCATCAATGCCAATCCAAAATATTTCTTTGGTGGAAAAACATCCATCGTTTTTCCTGAGCTGTCGTACAACTTGAACTATTATAAAGTAGACTATATTCCTTATCCATTGAAAGGGTGGATGGGGGAAGTATCGTTTTTAAAACGAGGGTTTTCAAGTGAAATGAACATGTGGCAATTCGGAGGAAAGCTCATGAATAACTGGGATTTGAAAAAGAAATGGTATTTCTCCACACAAACACAAGCCGTTATTCGGTTGCCATTCGAGCAGCCCTTTGTAAATCAGCGCATGTTTGGTTTTGGCGACATGTACTTGCGTGGCTTGGAGCGATACGTTGTAGATGGCGTGGCTGCTTTTTTATCGAGATCAACTTTAAGAAAAGAAATCATACGATTCAAAGTGCCCACACATTTGAAATCGAAATCGCATAGCGAAGTTCCTTTCCAGTTTTATGCAAGGGTGTTTGGTGATTGGGGCTCAGTGTACAATAAAGTAAATCCGGAAAATTCGCTCACCAACAAACTTCTCTATACTTATGGGGTGGGCTTAGACATGGTGAGTTTTTATGATTTCGTGGTACGGTTCGATTATAGTTTTAATCAATTAGGACAAAACGGGGTATTTTTACACATCAAGAGTGATTTCTAGGCCTGATACAACAATTAATATGCATTCATGAAAATAGCAATCTATAGTAGGGTAGTGGAGCAGGAGCATTTGCCTGCTGTGCAGCAATTGATGGATGAATTGAACAAAGAACAGATTGAGGCGGTTATCTATGAGCCTTATTTTGAGAAAATAAAACCCGCTGTTCATCTGCCCAATCATTACTCTCTCTTTTCTTCTTCTGCTGACTTAGATGATACGATCGAATGCATGATAAGCTTAGGTGGTGATGGCACCCTACTTGATACGGTTACCTATGTAAGAGACAAGAATATCCCTGTTCTAGGAATCAATTTTGGAAGATTGGGCTTTTTGGCTTCGCTAGGTAGAGAAGAGATCCACAGTGCGGTACAAGCCATAGTTACCAGAACCATGATCATTGATCGACGTAGTTTGATTCACTTGGATGCTGAACAACCCCTTTTTGGAGAAGTTCCCTATGCTCTTAATGAATTCGCGATTCATAAAACCGACACCTCTCCAATGATCAAGGTACATACCTACTTGAATGGTGAGTTTTTGAATACGTATTGGTCGGATGGACTTATTGTTGCAACACCCACAGGATCAACAGGCTATTCTTTAAGCTGTAGTGGTCCGATCATTTTCCCCGATTCTTCCAGTTTTGTAATTACCCCGGTAGCACCGCACAACCTCAATGTGCGCCCCATTGTGGTACCCGATAACAACGTCATTTCTTTTGAAATTGAAGGGAGAACCGATCATTTTATTTGTGCCTTAGACTCTCGTAGACAATTGGTTAACAAGAAAGTACAATTGGCCGTACGAAAAGAACGCTTCGATATTGGGCTGATTCGATTGAATGAAAACAACTTCCTACAAACACTTCGAAACAAACTTTCTTGGGGGCTGGATACCCGCAATTAACAGCATATTATAGGGATAAACCTTTATCAACTGCCGCATTTTATTATATTGCAGCTATGAAATCAAAGATCTTAGCTGCTGGGATATTGGTGGCAAGCTTTATTAGCTTTAAAGCCAATGCTCAATATGAAAGTACTGTTCAAGAAGGTGAGTTGGGATTCAGTATTGGTGCCGCTCATTACTTTGGTGACTTAAATACGCGTGCGCAACTCAATCGCCCGAAATTGGCGGTTGGCGCATTCTTCAGAAAACAATTCGGAAATTACATTGGACTTCGAATAGCTGCCCACTATGCGAAATTGGGTTATTCGGATGGGTACAA
>DGDD01000078.1 GCA_002385265.1 Chitinophagaceae bacterium UBA3961 | reverse complement strand
CCCTAAAAACCCGGATATTGTTTATGCAGATATGTGGGCCGGTAGACAAGGCCCTTGGGAAAACGGTGCATGGAATGGGCCTAATAGCGGTATGTTTAAATCCTTCGATGGAGGTAAAACATGGAAACGCCTCACAAAAGGGCTTCCCACACCTGCAGAGGGCTTAGGTAGAATCGGTTTTACGATTAGCCCCAGCGACCCAAACCGCCTGTATGCAACCGTTGATGCAGGTGATAACGGCGGGGTATACAGAAGCGATGACGCAGGAGAATCGTGGTATTGTCTCACTAAGGATGGACGCTTTTGGGGAAGAGGTGCCGATTTTGCAGAATTGAAAGTGGATCCTAATAATCGCGATCTAGTATACAGTGCCAATGTGGTGACTTGGAAATCGGCAGACGGTGGCTACAACTGGGAGGCCTTCAGAGGTGCACCGGGTGGCGACGATTACCATAGAATTTGGATTAATCCGAATAATTCGAACATCATGCTCTTGGTAAGCGACCAAGGCGCCATTGTTACGGTTAACGGAGGAGAAACCTTTTCTTCGTGGTACAATCAGTCTACCGCTCAATTTTATCATGTTAGCACTGACAATAGCTTTCCATATAATGTAATGTCGGGTCAACAAGAAAGTGGATCAGCCAGTGTTGCGTCTAGAGGCAATGACGGTGCCATTACCTTTAAAGATTGGCATCCGGTAGGCGTTGAAGAATACGGATACATTGCCGCCGATCCATTGGATCCAAACATAGTTTACGGAGGTAAAATAACCCGCTTCGATCGCAGAACCGGACAAGTTCAAAACATTGCGCCGGAAGCTATTCGTTCAGGAAAATACAGATTCATCAGAACGGCTCCCGTTCTCTTCTCTCCGGTTGACAATAAAACCTTGTATTTCGCCGGAAACGTTTTATTCAAAACCTTGAACGGAGGCCAAAATTGGGAAGTAATTAGTCCCGATCTAACTCGAGAAACCTGGGATGTACCAGCCTCAGTGGGGATCTATACATCTGAAAAGTTGAAAACCATGCCTCGCAGAGGTGTGATCTATACAGTAGCCCCTTCTAATTTCGACCTCAATACAATTTGGGTTGGAACAGACGATGGGTTGATTCATTTAACTAGAAACGGAGGAAAAACATGGACAAATTGTACACCTCCTGAAATCAGTTCTTGGCAAAAAGTATCGTTGATGGATGCGGGGCATTTCGACAATAATACTGCATATGCCGCCATCAATGCTATTCGCTGCGACGACCTACTTCCTCATATTTTCAGAACACATGATGGAGGAAAAACATGGAAAGAAATTACAAACGGTTTGCCAAACGATCCCATTAATGTTGTTCGTGAAGATCCTACTACCAAAGGATTGCTGTATGCCGGAAGTGAAAGAGCCGTATATGTTTCCTTTGATGATGGAGAACACTGGGAATCGCTTCGTTTAAACATGCCCGCTACATCCGTTCGCGATTTGGTTATCAAAGATCATGATCTGGTTGTGGGAACACATGGTCGTGGATTTTACATTTTAGATGATATCACTCCATTACGGAATATGGCATCTATTAAGCCAAACGAACCTGTATTCTTTAAGCCTTCGTATGCATACCGCGTGCGTTGGAGTATGTATACCGATACGCCTTATCCACAAGAGGAGCCAGCCGGAGAGAACCCTCCCGACGGAGCTCAACTCTATTATTACTTACCATCAAATGCGAAAGAAGTTAAAATTGAAATCAAAGATGGCAAAGGAAGCGTCATCAGAACCTATTCAAGTAATGATACTTTTTATGGCATTCAAGGATTGAATATTCCTGATTACTGGATTCGTCGTCAATCCATACTAAGTGCACAGCAGGGTGCTCATCAATGGGTTTGGGATTTGCGCAAACAGCCACTGAACATTCAAGCGAGTTTTCCGATTGGAGCAGTGTATCACAATACTGCCCCCGATCCAACTTCCCCATTGGTAGCACCGGGCAAATACACAGTTGTTTTTACAGCAGACGGCGTTTCAAGCACAGGAATAGTGGAAGTGAAGCCCGATCCGAGAGTTAAAACATCGAAAGCGGATCTTCAATTGGTATATCAATTGGCTGATTCGGTGTATCAAGTTCGAAAAGCAGGATTGGAATGGGCTTCAAGAATTCAAAAAGCAAGTTCAATCACTGTCACCAAAGACATGCTATCCGGATCTAAGGAACAACCCGGTTTGAACAGCATTTTATCGCGTGCGGGGTCTCTTTTTGGCCAAATTGACGATAATGACGTACGTCCCACGGCAATTTGCATCAAAGAAAGTCGCAAATTGGTAGCCGATTATTCTGCCTGGCTCAAACAATGGGGCAGCGTATTGAATACGGTAAAGTAAGGCAAAAGGGAATAAATTGGAATATTTTTCTCTGATAATCAACATCTTGCAAAGAAATCCCCGTTGGGGTAAAACTTTTCAAAGAAAGTTGATCCAGAACCTTAATAATTAGGACATTATCACTACCTTTGCAAACTCTAAAAAAGTGACTGAAATGAATCCCCGGAGAGCGTTTGACATAGCTTTTGTTGGATTGAAACCCGGAATCCATGAATTCACTTACGAGATCAACGATAAGTTCTTTGTAGATTTTCAAGAACAGGAGTTCAAAAATTGCGATGCGGAGGTAAAGTTAACGCTCGACAAGAAAGTAGGCTTCATGTTATTGAAATTTGAAGTTGGTGGTACACTAGAAACCGGATGTGACAGATGTGGAAATGGATTTCCACTTGAACTTTGGGACGAATTCAACATTGTTGTAAAAATGGTGGATGACCCTGAAGTGATGAACGAGCAGGAAGAAGACCCGGATGTGTATTTTATCGGTAGAGGTGAAAGTCACATTAATGTGGCTGAATGGATTTATGAATTTATCAACTTGAGCATCCCTTTACAAAAAATGTGTAAGGAGGACGAAATGGGCGGGCCTTTCTGTAATAAAGAGGTTTTGGAAATGTTGAAGAAAATGGAAAGCAATGCCACCCCATCGAATCCCCTGTGGAAAGGGTTAGACAAGTTCAAAGATTTACAATAATTGTTTTTAGAAGTTTAAATTATACGTTATGCCAAATCCCAAACGGAGACATTCGCAACAAAGAGGCGCTAAAGGAAGAACGCACTACAAAGCTGTGA
>DGDD01000119.1:1671-8835 GCA_002385265.1 Chitinophagaceae bacterium UBA3961 | reverse complement strand
TCGCTCCTCGTCTCCTCTCATCCTCGTTCTTGTCATCCTGCTGTTTCATTATTAATTATTAATTCTTCAATTATTAATTAAAAATGGGCTCCCCTAAACAGAGAAGCCCATCTGATTTAAACCGTCCGATCACCTATTTAGAAGTTCTGACGAAGTCGACCAGTTCTGCTTTTGAGCTGCTGAAAGACAATGCGTCGTATACGATAAAGAAGTTGTTCTTATCGATTGTTTTACGATAAGCGGCTTTTGCCACTTCTACTTTTCCTTTATCGAAGCTCATGGTATTCATCAACTGCTTTACTTGTTCAGCAGTAAAATAGTTGCGATCGATGGCTTGAAAGGCAATGGATGTTTTACCATTGTCGAAACTTTCACGCTTCATGGTTTGCACCAGCATTTCGAAGCTGCGGAGATCCATGGCGTTGAAATAGCCATCGCGGTTGTCGCGGTCGTAATCACGGCCTCTGTCGCGGTCACGATCCCAATCTCTATCACGATCACCATCTCTACGATCATATATATCATTGATCATGTTTTCATCTACAAACACTTTGCCAAAACGGTTGATGATAATATCGGTGTGTGTGCGAGGTTTTACATAAATCGCATTGTTGTATATGAATTGTTTTTGACGATCGTTTCTAAACCATCCACGTGAACGGGTTTCTTTCCAGTAATACACTTGAACGAAGTGCTTTCCGGGAGCCATATTGTCCAAGAATATTTCTCCGTTGCGGTCATTCACTATTCGTCCGTCCACTTCAACCAAATAGTTCGCTTTTCCTATTTGTGTGATGGAGAGCACTCCATCGAGGTCGCGGGCCATTACTTGAATACTTGTTAAAGCGATAACTAAAAGTGTAAAGATTTTTTTCATAAAAAATTCCTCCTTACACCTATAGAATCCAAAGGGGTGCCAAGGTTTAGTAGCGGGTCGCTAAGGTTCTGTTAAAAGGGCCGGGTATGAAAAATAGGGAAGAATGGCATCCTATAATTGAAACACTATTAATACCTTGTAAAAAATTACGAATTGCGTATGCGCAACATACTATTGTCAGCACTCTGTATCACCTTATTCCTTGGTTCATTCGCACAAACCAAATCCTTTCCCTATGTTCAAAAATGGGCAATGGTCGATTCCCTTTTCAATCAGGCTTCTTTACCAAAAGATGCTTTATTGGTGGTAAAAGAAATTCAGCAACAGGCGCTGAAGGAGAAAAAACAAGATGTATTGATCAAAGCATTGTTAGCTCAAATTACCATTGAGGCTTCTTTCGATGAAAAAACAGAAACCTATACTATTGAGCAGCTTGAAAAACAACAAAGAAACTATACCGGTGTAGCGCTGAATATCTATAAATCAATTTTAGCAAACGCCTACCAAGAATACTTCAACGACAATAGTTACGATATCAAAGACCACGAATTTAAGAAGAATGCTAAAATAGAGGACTGGACCACCGAACAATTCTATCAACGTATCATTCGTTTGTATCAAGAAAGTTTGGCGAATCCGGAACAACTAAATGCCACTAAAGTAGAAAGCTTCGGTGCCATTGTTTCAAAAGGAACGAATCAGATAGAGAGAAAGGGGCTTTTTGATTTACTCTTGTACAGAGCCATTTATTTCGCCAACTCAAAAAACAACAACGACATTCCTGTAGACAAGCAATTTCAAATACCTGCTTCAGTTTATACAAGTTCGGTTGCAAGCTTTATCAAAACTTCTTTCAAACCTAAAGACAGCACCGATGGCAATTTCCTAACCTTGTATTGGATTCAAAAGGGATTGATCTTCTTTCAACAAAAAAATGAAACAGATCGATTGGTGGCCCTCAGACTTGAGTTACTAAACAAATACAAAGAAGAAGCGGATGAGAAGGATTTTGAGCAAGTGTTAAAATCTTGGTTAGAAGAATACAAAAACAATGAAGCGGTTCAGCAGATTAAACTGTATGCGGCTAAACATTATTATGAAAAAGGAGGCGCTGCAAACATTAAAACATCGCTGCAATATGCGCAAGCGGTAATTGCACAAAGCAAGATCAAGGAAAGAAGAGAGCTGGCGAAATTGATTGAAGACGAGATCAAGTTTCAGACGCATAGAACCACAGTAGAATCCATCAATATTCCTTATAAACCATTTCGTTACTTAATTGCATACAAGAATATTTCCAGTGTATATGTAAGAATCATCAAACTCAACTATAAACAAGTTGAATCTCTAACGGATCAAATCAATGAAACCGACAAAGTTTTCAGTGAAGTAGTAACCTTACCCATTGCAAGAGCCTATCAACAGCAAATTCCATCAACAGAAGATTATCTTGAACATTCAGTTGAAGCAAAAATTGATGGTTTATCGCCGGGCATGTACGCCTTACTTACCAGTGACAAACAAGTGTTTTCTCCTGGCCAGAAGGGACTCAGTTTATGTCTATTTCAAGTAAGTGATTTGGGAGCGCTGTTGTCGGGAAATGATTTCTTTACTGTAAGCAGATACACAGGCAAACCGGTTCCCAAAGCATCGGTACAATACAGAACGGTACTACGTGACTTCATCACAGGAAAAATTTCCTACGCAATATCGAAGCCACAATTCACGAATAATAATGGGCATCTTGTTTTAGATTCTGCCGCCACCAAGGGTAACAATTCCTATAGCTTTATTGTAAAGACCAATACCGACTCTTCAATAAATAATTTTGGATGGATCCAACCGTATTCAATTCAATCTGAAGCGGCACCTGAAACACAAATTGTATTGATTACTGACCGCGGCATCTATCGTCCCGGACAAACTCTTTACTTTAAAGGAATCGCCTATCAGCAGCGGCGTGGCTCAAACCTAATGCAGCTCAAAAAAGGGTTAACCGATGTAATAGAAATCAGAGATGGGAATAGCAGTGTAGTAGGTAGAGTGACCCTCACCACGAATGAGTTTGGTTCGTTTCATGGAAAATTCGATTTGCCATCGCAATTGATGAATGGATCCATTTACTTTCAAGATTCTCTAAATCTTGTTTCATCGTACTCGGTTCTTGTAGAAGAATACAAACGGCCTAAATTCATTGTCAGTTACACACCATCGAAAGAACTCAAAAAGTTAAACGATAGCATTCAAGCTCAATTTCAAGCCCTTGCTTATTCCGGAGAACCTATCACAAATGCAAAGGTCTCCTACTCCATTTCAACAGGCGGTACTTGGCAAGCATATCCTCGACAATTACGTGTTCGAATACCAGGCATTAATAAGTCTTCACCACTAATTACGGGAGAAACGAAAACCAATGAAACAGGGTCTTTTACAATACCCTTCAAAGCAATTGCGCTAAACGAAGAAGATTCAAAGAGTTTTTCCATCAAAACAATGGTAACAGATGCAACGGGAGAAACGATAGAGTACAACCAAACCGTTTATCTACAGCGCTATCCACTTAAACTTGTCGACTTATTTGAGGACTCGTACACAAAAGAAACCATTCAGAAATTGGTTGTCTCAACCACCAACTATTCGAATCAAGAAGTTTCAACACCAATAACCGTTAAAATCGAAAAACTATCTGAGCTTAATAATCCGCTGAGACAGAGAAAATGGAATACCCCCGACCAGTTTATTTACGATGAAAAAACCTATCACTCTTTTTTCCCCTTTGATGAATACAGCAATGAGTCGGATTTTAAGAATCGAAAAACAGTGAACGCCCAAATCGTATCCGGGATTAGCAGCGATAAAAGCGCTTTTAAATGGGACAACTATAAATGGGATGAAGGAAGTTACAAAGTAAGTGTAATTGGCAGTACCCCAGGTTCTACAGATTCTCTGATCCGTTACTTCAGAATCAACGGTGATGAAAAGAAATGGGACGACCTTGAATTTAGCATCGACGAAAAGCAAGTAAGCGGCAAAGCTCCACAATTTCAGATAAATTCAAATATCGACACGTTAAACCTAATTGGATTCATTTCATCTGACCGTAAGAATAGTAGAATGATCATTTTAAATGATGTATTTAAAAAATCTGAGCCTTTAGTTATTGAAGACAGTACCCAAGACTATGAATTAAGTTTTGCCACCTACCGATACAACCAGTTTATCAGCAGAAACGAATACTTCACCGCAAAGAAAGAAGATGAAAATTTAGATTTTACCATTGATGGATTAAGAGACAAGTCGATTCCGGGATCATCTGAAACCGTCTCCATTCAATTCAAGGGTAAGGATGCGGAACGAAAATCAATTGAACTGGTGGCTTCAATGTATGATCAGAGTTTAGACGCCTTTAATCCTAACCGAATTCCAAGTATTGATCGCTATTGGGCAGTTAACACTCATAGACGTTTTCAAGGCGTTTATAATGATCAAATCACAGCTTCAATCCTCAATAACAACTATCCGGTAGATACTATCAATTGGAGTTTTGATAATATTGCTGAAACCGGAGTGGATGGAGCAGATTATTCTTACGAGCTCGTTTCTACTTCAAAATTCATAAGTTCTAAAATTGATTCAGACCCAGCACCATCTGTTCGCAGCAATTATGAAAAAGGTAATACTTTCGGCTTTTTTTCGGAGGCGGATAAAATCAGTTATAATCTTCGAGGTAAAGTTGCTGGAGTTGACATTACAGCAAACGAAAAGCCAAAAGCAAGCGCCGAAAACCCAGCCCCCATCCGCCGCAACTTCTCCGAAAGCGCTTTCTTTTATCCGGAACTCAGAACCGATGATAGCGGACGGATCAAATTCACCTTCACGTATCCAGATGCCTTAACAAAATGGCGCCTGCAATTATTTGCTCACAGCCTGCAAGGCAAAAGCGGCTATAAAGAAGCCAGTACCATTACTCAAAAAGACTTGATGGTGCAAACCAGTCCGCCTCGCTTTTTGCGCGAAGGCGATCGCATGGACTATAGCACAAAAATTGTAAACATGACCGACAAAGAACTCACCGGTCAAGTTCAGTTACAATTGTTCGATCCTGCTACCAATGTTCCGGTAGATGGTTGGTTCCGCAATTTCTTCCCCAATCAATATTTCACCGTTCCTGCGAATGGGTCGGTGCCGGCAAGTTTTACCATTGAAGTGCCTTATCAATACAATAAACCGGTAGAAGCAAGAATCATCGCGCGTGTGGGTACTATTTCTGATGGAGAAAGCTATACCCTACCCGTTCTCACCAATCAGGTGTTGATCACCGAAAGTTTGCCCATTAAAATGATGGGAGATGGATTCAAACCTTTCCGTTTCAACAGTCTTTTGAAAAGCGGAGGCAATGAACAAATCCTACATCAAGGCATAACCGTAGAGTTTACGGCACAACCGCTTTGGTATGCAGTACAGGCCTTGCCCGCACTTTTGGAAAACGCTCAAGATTGCGCCGATCAAAGTTTGAACAAATGGTTCGCGAATGAATTGGCGGCATCCATCATTAAAACCCATCCGGGAATGGCAAAAGCTTTGGAGAAATGGAGCAAATCGAAAGACCCAAATTTCGATGCGGTGCTTAACAAGAATCCGGAACTCAAACAAGCTATTTTAAGAGAAACCCCTTGGGTATTAGAAGCCGATAACGAAGCAACACAGTTGAAGAATCTGGCCTTATTGCTTGATATGAATAAGTTGAGTCAACAAAGAATCAACAGCATTCGATTGTTGAAAGACTTGCAAAACGAAAATGGTTCCTTCCCTTGGTTCAAAGGTGGACCTGATAATAGTTGGATGACCAATAAAGTACTCACCGGAATTGGCAGAATGAAGCAATTGGGGTTGATTGATATTGATGAGGAACCCATTGATGAAATCACCGACAATGCTTTGGAGTATATGGACAAGTACTGGAATGCCAGAAGAGCGGAAGAACTCAAATTGAAAATAGCAGTTCCAAATGCTTCCGATGCAAAGATCGACTATGCATTTATGCGATCTTATTTCAGTGTCAATCAAAAAGACACCGCCTTGGCCAATACCCTAAAATGGATTTTAAAGTCCATTGCTACAGGTTGGAACAATCAAAGTATCTATAACAAAGCGAGAATTGCATTAGCGGCGCATCGTTTGGGCGATAAAGCTTTGGCGGCAGCGGCATTAAAATCGATCGATCAATTTGCATTAACCGATCCTGAATTGGGTATGTACTGGAAAGAAAACAGTGCGCGCTTGTACCGCAGTTACGGTGGTGTAGAAACACAGTCGGCGGCAATTGAAGCCTATGCAACCATTCAACCCGATGCAGCCAAAATTACCGCACTGCAACAATGGCTTTTGTTGCAAAAACAAACCCGCGATTGGGGTACCGGCAGTTCTACAGCGGAAGCTTGCTATGCGCTGCTGTATAACAAAGCGAACCTAGCTTCAGAAAATAGAAAAATCAAAATCACGATGGGTTCTACTTCGTTTGAATCGAATGAAAATTCGGCGCCTGGCGGCTATTTCAAAGAAGTGATTCCTGCTAAGAATGTAAAACCAAGCTTGGGAGCTATTCAGGTATCGGTATCCGGTAGTCAGAGTAATAGTCCAAGCTGGGGTGCTGTATATTGGCAGTATTTCACAGATGCAGCCAATGTAAAAGACATTGCGGCAGGAATGAGTTTGAAAAAGCAAGTATACAAAGTAAGCAAAACAGCGAAAGGAGAATCATTGGAATTGGTTACAGAGAACAATGCCTTGAAAGTAGGCGATCGCATTCGGGTGAAATTAATGATAAACAGCACTCGCTCTTTCGACTATGTGCAATTAAAAGATACCCGTTCTGCATCCATGGAACCACCATTGAAAGATGCATTAAGTGGCTACAAATGGAACAAAGGGTTGAGTTATTATCAGAGTTTCAAAGACACCAGAGTAGAATTCTATTTCGATAATCTACCCAAAGGCAGCTTCACTGTTGAATACGATGTGTTCATTACGCATACCGGTACATTCAACAATGGCATCACTGAAATACAGTGTTTGTATGCTCCCGAGTTCAAAGCGTATTCGGGAGTGGGGAGGTTTCAGGTGGAAGGAAATTAATAATTAATAAGTAATAATTAATAATTGAACAGCCGAGCTAATTAATAATTAACAATTAATAATTAATAATTAAACAGCCGGCAGTTAGGTTAATTGAATATTGGAGGCTAATCTGTGGAAATCTGTATTAATTTGTGTATTCTGTGGTCAAA
>DGDD01000119.1:782-1301 GCA_002385265.1 Chitinophagaceae bacterium UBA3961 | reverse complement strand
TCTTAGCGAATTCTCTGCGCTCTCGGCGCACTTTGCGGTGAACCTCCACGCTTCCAAACCCCAAATTCCCTAGTTTTGCCGCATGGCAATAGATCTTCTCATTATAGGCCAGGGAATATGTGGTACATGGCTCAGTTATTATGCTGAAAAAGCAGGACTCTCCTATAAAGTAATTGACGAGCAAAGACCCGATCGCGCCTCTTACATTGCTTCTGGAATCATCAATCCCGTAACAGGCAGAAGAATCGTAAAAACCTGGATGATCGACGAAGTGATGCCCTTCGCCGCACAAGCTTATACAGAATTTGGAACAGAATTGGGTATTGAAGGCATCTTCTTAAAACCCATTATTGATCAACACGCTTCGCCCCAAATGAAACTGGCCTTTGAAGAACGTGTGAAAGAAGGCACTGAATACATCTCTCTTCCCGAAAACGAACGCGATTGGCTCGAATACTTCGACTATCCCTTTGGGTATGGAACCATCCACCCTGCTTATGTAGTGAACTCACCTGAGTT
>DGDD01000119.1:0-436 GCA_002385265.1 Chitinophagaceae bacterium UBA3961 | reverse complement strand
TTAGTAGCATGGCGAAAAATCTTGAAACACAAAGAGCGTTTGCTAGAAGAACGCTTTGAGCTCAACGAATTAAATCTCGATAAGGAATGGCTGACTTATAAAGGAGTAGAAGCACACAAAATCGTGTTTTGTGATGGCATCGACAGCTTTGAAAATCCTTGGTTCGAGCGATTGCCTTCTACCAAAAACAAAGGTGAGGTTATATGGATCGAATGCAAGGGCTTGCCCGATACGCATATTTTCAAAAAAGGGATGAACCTCGTTCCCTGGGAAAAAGACATCTTCTGGGTAGGCTCTACCTATGAATGGGAATTTACGGACCCCAATCCTACTGCGGCCTTCAGAGAGAAAACACTGGTGCATTTGAACCAGTGGTTAAAACATCCATTTAAGGTTTTGGAGCATAAAGCATCGATCCGACCGGCCAGCATGGAAG
>DGDD01000062.1 GCA_002385265.1 Chitinophagaceae bacterium UBA3961 | reverse complement strand
CCAATTTCTTTTTCACAGCATCCGCTACATTGGAAGGGATGTAAGCACGTGAAGCCGCAGAACATTTCTGACCTTGGAACTCAAAAGCTCCTCTCAAAAGAGCGGTGGCAACTACATCGGGGTCGGCACTGGGATGCACCATCACAAAATCTTTACCGCCCGTTTCTCCTACAATTCGTGGGTAAGAGCGATATTGACCCATATTTTTCCCAATAACTTCCCACATCTTATTGAAAACACCTGTTGACCCGGTAAAATGTACCCCTGCAAAATCTCGATGTTTAAAACAAACATCTCCCAATACAGGACCTTCTACATAAACCAAATTGATAACACCGTCGGGCAATCCTGCTTCTTTCATGATGCGCATGAACATTTGCGCAGAATATACCTGCGTATTTGCAGGCTTCCAAACCACAACATTACCACACATGGCCGCAGAGGTTGGAAGATTGCCTCCAATTGCTGTGAAGTTAAATGGAGTTACAGCCAGCACAAATCCTTCCAGAGGTCTAAATTCTAAACGATTGTGCATTCCCGGTCCGCTAATTGGCTGTTGTTTGTATATTTCACTCAAGTAGTGAACATTGAATTTCAAAAAATCAATGATTTCGCAAGCACTGTCTATTTCAGCTTGATAGGCATTTTTACTTTGACCCAACATCGTTGTACCGTTCATATAAGGACGATATTTGGTAGCAATTAAATCAGCTGCTTTTAAGAAAATCCCCGCACGATCTTCCCAAGGCATCGCAGCCCAGGAAGCTTTTGCCTTCAATGCCGCATCAATCGCTTTTTCAACGTGAGCGGCGTCACCCATATGAAAGTATCCTAGAATATGCTTGGTTTCATGAGGAGGACGCATGGCTATTTTCTTACCTGTTCTTACTTCATCAGCACCGATGTACATTGGAACATCGATCTTTTGCTTTTTTAATTCGGCAAGAACTGATTTCAATCTCTTTTTCTCGGGTGATCCCGGTGCATAACTCAACACCGGTTCATTTACCGGTAAGGGATAACTAAAGGTTCCTAAACTCATAACAAGCGATTTATTGAATTAAAATATTATTTAGTGTCGTTTTCTTCTTTGGCACTCATTAAGTAAGCTTTGATAAAGCCATCTAATTCACCGTCCATTACCGGGCCTACATTCCCCACTTCATAATCAGTTCTATGATCTTTGATCATTTTATAAGGATGGAAAACGTAGGATCGGATTTGTGATCCCCATTCAATCTTTTTCTTATTGGCATTGGCAGCATTTTTTGCTTCCTCCCTCCTTCTTAATTCTTCTTCATACAAACGACTTTTCAGCATCTGCATAGCCTTTTCGCGGTTACCCAATTGGGTTCTCTCTGTTTGGCATACAACCACAATACCTGTTGGCAAGTGGGTCAACATTACCTTTGTTTCTACTTTATTCACGTTCTGACCACCGGCGCCCCCGCTTCTGGCAGTTTCCATTTTTACTTCACTGTCTTTCACTTCAATATTGATCGTATCATCCACCAATGGATATACGAAAACCGAAGCAAAGGAGGTATGCCTGCGTGCGTTGCTATCGAAGGGAGAAATACGTACCAATCGATGCACACCGCTTTCAGCTTTTAGAAAGCCATACGCAAATGGTCCATCGAACTGTAAGGTACAAGTTTTAATACCGGCACCATCGCCCCAAACCCAATCGAGTTCTGTTACCTTCCAGCCCTGTTTTTCCCCATACATTCTGTACATACGGGCCAACATTTCCGACCAGTCTTGGCTTTCCGTACCACCGGCACCGCTATTGATCTGTAATACTGCCGGAAGTTCGTCTTCGGGTTGATTTAATGTGCTTTTAAATTCGGCTTCCTCTATTTTTTCTAAGGCTTTTTTATATGCGTCGCTGGTTTCTTCTTCACTAGCATCACCCGATTTCCAAAAATCAAATAATACTGCAAAATCCTCCACAGATGTTTCTGTAGAGCGAAACAATTCAACCCAAAACTCATTCAACTTGATGTTTTTTAGAATTTCGGTGGCGCGCTTATTGTCGTCCCAGAATCCGGGACTAAGAGAGAGTTGTTTATCTTCTGCTATTTTAAAGAGTCGGTTATCGACGTCAAAGAAACCTCCTCAGGACCACCACACGGTCCCTCATATCTTGTAATTTTTCTGTTGTCATGCTGCAAAGATAACAGGTTTCAGGATTAAGGAAGGTTTTTCGGAGCAAATTTCACCCAAGAACTATCGGCTCTTTTAATATATTGGGCACTGTCTTTTACCCAAACATCCATAACCTTGAGGTTGTAATTGAAATATAATTTTTGATTCATAAGGGTAAATGCAACAGCTTCGGTGGGTGCTTTATACCCTCTCGACATGCCAAAGGCACAATAGCCGCCATACTGAGGTAGGAATTTCAAAGGCTCTTTCTCAAACATTTGACGGTGTTGATCGGAACTGAAGAGCCACTGTACGCCTTGATATTGATATGAGAATTCGGCCACTCCTTTTACCGGCTTGTGCTCAGTAAAAAAAGCGACCACATCATAGCCATCCAGTGCCAGACCATTTTTTTGAAAAATGGAAGGTTCTTGACTTTTGGCAATATATCCAACCAATAGTAAGCATGCTAGGGCAAAAATATTTTTCATTTTTTTTCCCAAACTTACACATCGCTTGTTCTACTTTTTGTCAGTTAGCAGACACTGAATTCTAAACATTTGTGAAGCTTTTTTGTAATATTGTCACACATGGTACAAGCATACAATTTTATAGGAAGTTGGCAATTATTTCCCGAACGAGGAACCTATGACTTTGGGGAACGACCAAAGAGTGGAATCTACAAGATTCAATCGAATGGTGAAGAAAAGCAATTGTATATCGAGCATAATTGGGTGACGCTTGAAAGTCAAGCTTTTAATTCGTCTTATACAGTACAGGCGGGCAGTGGTCTTCAGCCAATGGAACATCAAGAAATAGCAGAGGCATCAGAGCTTGATTTTCCGGATGGGATTACACTCATCATAAAACTTTACAAGGGTAGTGAATTGTGGCTAGAATTGCTCCACGAACTTCAGCCCAATGGTTACTTGAAACTAACTCAAAAGGGCAGAAATGAAACCGGTGAGGCGTATACGAATGTTGAGATTTTTCATAAACAATTGAGTGTGCTTCCTTACTCAGCCTCGGTATCCGGTGCTGTAATTAAACATACAGAAGAGGGCGTTATCAGGCACAAAGCACTTACTGCAATGGAAGAACAAACCAATATGCAGTTAGAGCAAATTCGAAAACAAATTGAATTATTAGCCATTCAAGCACAAGAAATCCAAAAGCGCAAAGAGCTTTCTATGATCATTTATGGCGCCCAACTGAATTTCCAGCCGGTGATTGGTCAGATATATTATTTATATGAAAGAAAAGACGGCTCACATCTCTTATCGATGGTTAGTCCGAAAGAATGGGGAAGATCTGCTCCATTTAAAAAGGCCGTTGCATCGGTAAAACTATTGGCGGACCATACTTGGACGGAGATCTTATAAGAAATAGTTTAATATTTAGTTCCTGTGCCTTTTATATTGCGAAAGGGGTACCTTTGCCTCATATTAAATTTTTTACTATGAGACGTTTACGTTACAAAATTCTTACGCTTACTCTTGCAGGAGCCAGTTTCTTAAATCCAGTTTACAGTGCCTCTATCGCCAGCACTCCTGCTTCAGTTGACAGTTCAAGTTTGCCAAACGAAGAAGTTGTAAAAAATGCCTTAAAAGAGTTTGAAAGCTTGTCGAACAAAGAACGCAAGAATAGAATTAAAGATGTAAAGAAAACCATGAAAGAATACCGTGCCTATAAAAAGGCCGGAAAAGCATCTGACACCGACACGCTGTTACTTGCTATTCTCGCTATCTTACTCCCACCGTTGGCTGTATATTTGAAAGAAAACGCAATTACTTCCAAGTTTTGGATCAGCCTATTACTTTGTTTTCTGTTTTGGATTCCGGCTGTAATTTTTGCCTTGCTTGTAGTATTTGATGCTATTTAATTTTCAAGACACAAATAAATAAAAAAACCGATCTCAAGAGATCGGTTTTTTTGTATCTGGAACTTACGTTTTTAGTAATCCATTCCACCCATTCCAGGAGCTCCCGGATGAGCATGACCTGCTTCTTCTTTCTTAGGTTTGTCGGCAACTACACATTCAGTAGTCAACAACATACCGGCAATTGATGAAGCGTTTTCGAGAGCAATACGAGCTACTTTCGTAGGATCGATTACACCTGCTTTCAACATGTTTTCGTAAGTTTCTGTACGAGCGTTGAAACCGTAGTCAGCTTTACCTTCTTTAACTTTCTGAACTACAATAGAACCTTCGATACCTGCGTTGGCAACAATTTGACGCAAAGGCTCTTCCAATGCTCTTCTTACGATTGCAATACCGGTAGCTTCATCTTCATTAGCTCCTTTTAATTTATCCAAACCTTCAATTGCACGAATGAAAGCAACACCACCACCAGGAACAATTCCTTCTTCAACCGCAGCACGAGTAGCATGCAAAGCATCGTCTACGCGATCTTTCTTCTCTTTCATTTCAACTTCAGTAGCAGCGCCTACATAAAGTACGGCTACACCACCACTCAATTTAGCTAAACGCTCTTGTAATTTTTCTCTGTCGTAGTCAGAAGTAGTTACTTCAATTTGAGCTTTGATCTGATTTACACGAGCATTGATATCGTCCTTTTTGCCTTTTCCACCAACTACTGTAGTATTGTCTTTGTCAATAGTTACAGAAGCAGCAGTACCTAAATAACTTAGGTCAGCATTCTCCAATTTGAAACCTTGTTCTTCGCTGATCACTACACCTTTTGTGAGGATCGCAATATCTTGCAACATTTCTTTTCTACGGTCACCGAAACCAGGAGCTTTAACGGCAGCTACTTTCAATGTACCTCTTAATTTATTTACAACCAATGTTGCCAATGCTTCACCTTCTAAATCTTCAGCAATGATCAACAAAGGACGACCACCTTGTGCAACTTTCTCCAAAATGTGAAGAATGTCTTTCATTGCACTGATCTTTTTATCATAGATCAGGATATACGGATTTTGCAATTCTGCTTCCATTTTTTCGCTGTTTGTAACGAAATATGGAGAGATATATCCGCGGTCGAACTGCATACCTTCCACAACATCAACTGTAGTGTCAGTACCTTTCGCTTCTTCTACTGTAATTACACCCTCTTTACCAACTTTACCGAAAGCTTCAGCAATTAACTTACCGATTGTTTCGTCATTGTTAGCAGAAATAGAAGCTACTTGTTGGATCTTTTTGGTATCAGTACCTACCGTTTGGCTTTGAGCTGCTAAGTTTTCGATTACTTTAGCAACAGCTTTGTCCATACCACGCTTCAGATCCATTGGGTTACTACCTGCAGCTACCATTTTCAAGCCTTCTGCGATGATAGATTGAGCTAAAACAGTTGCAGTTGTTGTACCATCACCTGCAATATCAGCAGTTTTGCTTGCTACTTCTTTCACCATTTGAGCACCCATGTTCTCAATTGGATCTTCTAATTCAATTTCTTTAGCTACTGAAACACCGTCTTTTGTTACAGCAGGTGCTCCAAATTTCTTTTCAATTACTACGTTACGACCTTTAGGTCCGAGTGTTACTTTCACTGCATTAGCGAGAATGTCTACACCACGCTTCATTCTGTTACGGGCTTCAATGTCGAAAAACAATTGCTTTGCCATATGTTGTGTTATTTGAAATTAATGAATAATGATTGACTCGATTAAACGATTGCGAGGATATCGCTTTCACGCATGATCAATAGATCATCGCCTTCAATTTGGATTTCTGTTCCTGCATATTTACCATAAAGAACGGTATCGCCAACTTTAACGGTAACAGGCTCATCTTTCTTACCAGGGCCAGCGGCTACAACAATACCACGTTGTGGTTTTTCTTTAGCCGTATCGGGGATGATAATTCCACCGGCAGTTTTTTCTTCAGCTTTCGCAGGTTTCACAATTACCCGGTCGTGCAAAGGGGTAACACTTAACTTTTTAGCCATAACTTATCGTTTTGAGTTTTTGAATGATTTAGTTCGCTCTTTAGAGCGGGCAGCAAAGGTAATCGAATTTCATACCAGTGGCGTGTCCGCTCAAAAAAAAGGAAGCAATGTCAGTTTTTTGTTAAAACTTGTCAGTACTGGCTGATTATCAGGCCCTAAACGCTGCCGTGAAATGTCAATTTTTCAGTCTTAGAACTGCTACCTGATTTCTACCAGACTTCCAATCTTGTGATTTTTAGTTGTATCGCACACCGGTTTTCGAGGAGTTTTCAGCAGTTTTGCCTAATTTTGCGCCTCAATAAAGTTCATTGATTCATGATCAGCAGAAGAAATATTCGAGTGAAAGTGATGCAAGCGCTCTACGCTTCAGAAACTATGGAGGATAATCAACCCGTTAATTCGATTCAACCCAGAAAACTACTACAAAAACATTTCGATCTCTCTAAACAATTATTGGTTCATATTATCAATAGCATTTGTGAAGTTGCAAGATATGTAGAAGAAGATGCCCGCAACCGTGCTTCCAAGCACTTGCCCAGTGCTGAAGACCTATCTGTTAACACAAAATTGGCCGGAAACGAATTATTGTGGATCATTAACGAATTACCCAGTTGGCAAGCTGTTGTTAAAGAAGAAAAGCCGGCACATTGGGTAAACCACGATCTTATCAAAAAAATATACCTTCAATTAGTTACAACCGATATCTATCAAACTTATATCGCTACTCCATCGAGAGACAAGAAATCGGAGAAAGCTATCCTTGATTACATATTCAGCGAACTTTTGTTGCCAAATGAGGATTTCATCAACCACGTAGAGGAGTTATTCACCAATTGGCAAGACGATGGAGAAATGATTGTGCTGTTGGTTAATAATTTTCTTTCAAAACCCCATACCTATAATTTTTCAGATTTGCTTTCGGAAGAAAAGTCAAAATTCGCTTTCAATCTATTGAAGGCAGTAATTGAAAAGAATGAAGTATGCATGGAATACATCAAACCCAAACTGAAGAATTGGGATTCGGAGCGGATCGCAGTTTTAGACATGATTTTGATGAAAATGGGGGTATGTGAATTTCTGTTTTTTGAAACCATCCCTCCAAAAGTAACCATCAACGAATACATTGATCTTGCAAAAGAATACAGCACACCTCAAAGTGGGCAGTTTATAAATGGAATTTTAGATAATATTCATAAAGACTTGGTAAGAGACAACAATCTTCATAAAATCAGTTTTAAACCCAATAAATAATCATATGAAAGCGAGAACCTTTATACTGGCTTCAGTCATTTCTTTGGTTGGTGTTTCTTGTTTGAATACTACTGACAAGGAAAAAAAAGGATATGAACCCGTAGTTATGCCCGACAATACTGTAAAAAGGGATACTGCAAACTTCACCAAAATTGAATGGATCGATTCGAGTCGTTCAATGGGTGAAATCGAAAACGGTCAAGTTTTGAAAATTAATTATAAGTTTAAAAATAGTGGTAATAAGCCTTTGATTATTGAAAAGGTGCAGCCCGGTTGCGGATGTACAGTTGCCGACTATCCGAAGGAACCCATCGCCCCAGGCGCAAGTGGCGAAATAACTGCCGAGTTTGACAGTAAAGGCAAAGAAGGCATACAAAAAAAGAATATCACCGTTTATGCCAATACCATGGTAAACATTTATACCTTGTGGTTTGATGTAAAAGTAAAGAAAGCAGCGAATTAGTTTTTTAATATAATAACTCTCAAAAATGACAACACTTGTGTATTTATTGCAAGCTCCTGCCGGTGGCGGTACGCTTCAGTTGGTTTTATTAGGCGGTATGATCGTAGTATTCTATTTCTTCATGATCCGTCCTCAAGCTAAAAAGGCAAAAGAAGCAAAGCAGTTCCAAACGGATCTACAAAAAGGTGACAAAATTGTAACAATCGCCGGTATCCACGGAACAATCAACAAAGTAAACGAAGACGGTACAACCATTATGTTGGAAACAAGCCCGGGCAGTTATATCAAAGTTGAAAAAAGCGCGATCTCTATTGAATGGTCGAAAGCTTTGAACCAAGCCCCTGCAGCAAAATAATCATCGTCCCCCGAAATCCTTTCGGGGGATTTTTTTGTCCTATTTTTGATTATGCTTAGAGTTGGACTAACAGGAGGAATTGGGTCGGGGAAATCCACCATTGCCGGGATATTCATGGTTATGGGCATTCCTATTTATGATGCAGATTCTCGGGCGAAAAAGATCATGAATGAAAACGAAGCCTTGAAACAATCGCTGATTGAAGAATTTGGGCCTGAAGTTTATACTCCTACAGGGTTAAACAGGTCTTTTCTAGCTCAAATCGTTTTTTCCAATCCCGAACGCCTGCAAGTCCTCAACCATTTGGTTCATCCACATACCATACAGGATGCTGAAACATGGATGCATCAACAAGAAAGCCCTTACGCTATTAAAGAGGCTGCACTTATTTTTGAAAGTGGGGCACAATCACATCTCGATATCGTAATTGGCGTTACGGCACCTTTAGCATTAAGGATAAAACGCACCATGCACCGTGATAAAACTACCAGGGAGGCGGTAATGGAACGTATGAGCCGGCAAATCAACGATATCATTAAAATGCGTTTGTGTGATTATGTTATCGTAAACGATGACCGGAGTCCGGTTATACCTCAGGTTCTCCGAATACATGCTGAATTGATTAAAAGAGCCCAAGCTGTATGATTTATGCACCTACCCTTGTAGACGCTTTGTTGGCGCTAGTTTTTGGGCTAGTTATTCCAATTTTAATGGGTATTAAAGGGAATCAAACTTCCCAACAAGAACTTCCCGAATTCAGCTCACATCAAAAAAGGCAGTTTTATATTGCTAATAGTATTTTTCTATTCGCGATGGCTTTCTTAGTTGTAATGGTTTGGTTGTATTACCAAAGAAGTTTTGACATTCTTGGTTTTAAACAACCCGATGAAACAACCGCTACCATTAGCTATACCTTGCTAATCGTATTTGCTTCGTTGTATTTTGGAGATCTGTATTACTCGCTGAAATGGGACGTTGACTCAGAAGATTTGATAAAAAAAGCTCCCTTTATGCCCACCCGATGGAGCGAACTCCCCTCCTATTTGGTGCTGTGCATAAGTGCAGGTGTATTTGAGGAAGTGGTGTTCAGAGGCTTTTTAATTCCTTATGTACATTCAATACTTCAACACACATTTCTTGCCAGTACTTGGGCGGTAGTAATTCCAACGGTTGTATTTAGTTTGGCACATATGTACCAAGGAAAAGAAGCGGTTCTAAAAATTGGAGTATTTTCACTACTGTTCGGATTACTTTTCTTTCATTCCGGATCACTGCTATATGTGATAATTGTTCATACCTTGATTGACTTGATTGGTGGTCTCGCAACCATTACCAGTAAAAAAGCCTGATTGGTTTTAAGCAATTCTATAACTTTAGTAAAACTAGCCAATCATGAATCGTCGGGATTTTTTTGTTCATTCCGCAGCACTAGGTGTGGCACCTTTCACGTTACATCAAAATCAAACTCCCACAAAAATGAAAATAGCGATTGTTGGAACAGGTGTAAGAGCCCTTGGAATGTGGGGACGCCCTGTGTTAGCTGAATTCGGCGATATAGTAGAATTTGTTGGCCTTTATGACATCAATGAAGGAAGGGCACACAGTTTTCAAAAAATGCTTAACCTTAACTGCCCTGTTTTTAAAGGATTCGATCAAATGATGCAGCAGTCAAAACCCGATTGGTTAATGGTGATGACGGTAGACGGTACGCACCACGAATTCATCATTAAAGGTATGGAATATGGCGCCAATATCATTACGGAAAAGCCCATGACAATTGATGAAGAAAAATGTGAAGCCATTTTACAAGCTGAAAAAAGAACCGGAAAGAAAATCATTGTAACATTTAATTATCGCTATTCGCCCCATCGTCAAAAGATTTGGGAATTATTACAAGCTGACACTATCGGTAAAATTACATCTGTAGATTTCCATTGGTATTTGGATGTTTATCATGGGGCCGATTATTTCAGACGCTGGCATCGGTTGAGAAAAAATAGTGGCTCGCTCTTAGTTCACAAAGCAACTCACCACTTTGATTTATTGAACTGGTGGATTGACTCTGACCCTGAAGAAGTAAGCGCCTTAGGAGGACAAGAGTTTTATGGTAAGAATGGCCCATATAGAAATAGCCATTGTAGAACATGTACCCACAAAACAGTATGTCCATTTTATTTCGATGTTTTGAAAAACACCGACTATACAGAACTGTACGTGAAAAATGAAGCTTATGATGGATATACAAGAGATGGATGTGTATTTAAAGAGGATGTAGACATTTTCGATAAAATGGCAGTTCAAATCAAGTATGCAAATAAGGTACAGGTAAGTTATTCTCTAACCACCTATTCGCCTTACGAAGGGTATAGAATTTCATTTAATGGCACAAAAGGGAAATTAGATGCTTGGATCAAAGAACGCCAACCCTGGGAAGAAACAGAAGGCGATGTGATTGAAATTACTACCAATTTCGGCAAGAGAGAGCGCATCGAAATTTCGAATAAAGAAGAAGGACACGGTGGAGGCGACGAACGTTTGAGAAAACAAGTATTTAGCCCCGGGCCCGATCCATTCAAACAAGCCGCGGGTTCAAGGGATGGTGCCTTGTCTTGCTTAATTGGTATTGCCGCTCGAAAAAGTATTGACACAGGTAACCCGGTCGCAATTGGTTCTTTAACCAGTATCAAGCCGGAACTAAAAAAACGATGAAATAAAAAAGCCTTCCGTTTACAATTGGAAGGCTTTCTTTATAGAGAAAGATCTCTTATTTCAATTTAGCCAAAGCTGCTTTAATTCGCTCATACGCAGCTTCAATTTTGGGAAGGCTGTTTGCAAAGCTCAAACGAATGCATTCAGGCGATCCAAATGCACGACCGGTTACGGTAGAAACGTGTGCCACATTTAACAAATACATACACAAATCATCGGCATCATTAATAGCATTGGTGCCATCCGATTTACCGAAATAGGAACTAATATCCGGGAATACGTAGAATGCTCCGGTAGGTTCGGCACACTTCCAACCCGGAATTCCTGCGATCAATTCCATTACGCGTTTGCGTCTTCTTGCAAACTCTTCCGTCATTTCAAAAGTAGGTTTCAGATCCGCGGTCAAAGCCACTACCGCAGCCTTCTGTGTAATTGAATTGGTACCGCTGGTGAACTGTCCTTGTAACTTTTCCATTGCCTTTGCAATAGTTGTATTAGAAGCGGTGTATCCTAAACGATAACCGGTCATTGCAAATCCTTTACTCAAGCCATTTACAATGATTACGCGGTCTTTAATATCACTAAATTGAGCGATGCTTTCATGAGCGCCAACGAAATTGATGTATTCATAAATTTCATCGGAAATGATTAGAATAGAGGGATTCGCTACGAACACTTCTTTTAAAGCTTCGAGCTCAGCTTTCGTATAAACAGCACCGGAAGGATTACATGGAGAAGAGAATAAGAATAATTTAGAACGATCTGTAATGGCAGCTTTCAATTGCTCCGGAGTTATTTTGAAACCCGATTCCATTGAAGTTGACACGATCACCGGTACACCACCCGCAATTTTTACCAATTCAGAGTATGTTACCCAAAATGGCGCAGGGATGATAACTTCATCGCCTTGATCTACAACTGCCAGAATGATGTTTGCTAGGCTTTGCTTAGCACCTGTAGATACAACAATGTTCTCAGGTTTATAGTCGAGATTGTTATCGCGCTTTAATTTTGTACAAACAGCTTCTCTCAAATCCAAGAAACCAGCAACAGGAGTATAATGGCTCCAGTTATCATCAATAGCTTTCTTTGCTGCTTCCTTGATGTGGGTAGGAGTATCGAAATCAGGTTCTCCCAAGCTTAAATCGATAACATCGATACCTTGAGCTCTTAATTCACGGCCTAACTTGGCCATTTTAAGTGTTTCCGGCTCACTGAATCTTCCTAATAGTGAAGAAATAGCTGCCGAATCTGTAGATGCTTGCATTGTTTGTTTGTTTTTAGACGGCTGCAAAATTACAATATATATGCACTAACAACTGTTACTTTTGGTAGCTAAATTTGAAAGCCGATAAATCGGGTGTAAAACTTCTTTTTCTATTTAATTCATATTCGTAAATCACCCGGCCCAAATTTTTGAAAAACGGGAACCCGACTGCATCGTAGTCATACTTGCTGTCATTGAGTATTCCATCACTATTGCAATAGATTACAGCAGAAACCATGAACTCTATGTTTTTATCGAAATCGGCTACATAAGCCACGTCTAGCAGAAATCCATAAGCATCGCCTACTTTGTTAAACACGCGGAGGGACTTTGGTAAGGTTCCTTTCTCGGATCCCCAATACAAAAACTTGCAATAAGCATCCCAATAACTAGTGCTGTCATATCCGGCTATGCCGCTTTCTGCAGGGTACATCGACATATAATTTCTCAAAAACTGATAATCTTCCCTGTCCAAGTTGAACCTTCTCTGACTCGCAACTGCTTCAGGGAACATAATGGCTCTCAGCACATTATGGAGGTCATCTAAACCAATTCGGTTCTTTTTGGAAAAATCCATTGGCCCATCTACTAACTGGTCGTTTTTGTAATAAGCTTTACCAAGTCGGTCAGTTCTATCGGGGTATGGCTGCTGATTAAACAGCATTGGTTTTGAATAAATCGATTGACCTGTTACGAGATCAAAGAAATGAACGGGATTGGAATGTCGATTTTCATCTTCTGTCAAAGAGCGCTCTAAACGGTGGATGATTTGGGCCGATTGATAGCCTTTTTTGTGCAATTCTGAATTGATGTATTCTGAACCTAAAAACTCATAAAGCCTGTTAAAAGCGTCGTTATCACTTGTTAACAGAATTTTTTTGATATAGTGATCGATACTCGGTTTACCATCGGGAGCGCTAGGGTCGTTGTATACAGGAAGCATACCGGAATAGCCGGCTTCGGTAATCATGGTAGAGAATCGATCCAATCCGGGCTTGTTTAATTCTCTGAGTTTCTGGAGCGCTAGAACTGCGGTAGGAAATTTTACTGTAGAGGCCGGATAAAAGTATTCTGCATTATTTAGTCGAAAGCTATAATCCACAAAACTCGGCACATTCTGTTGATTTCTATTGATTTGCGTGTAAATTATTTGAACTCGATAGGCATCCGGTTGGTCAAGAATAGATTTAAATTCATTTGAATGGGCATGCAACAAACTATCTAAAACGTTGACTTTGGTAGAAGTAGCCGACTCCATTTTCGAGGATGAGTTCACGTTAGTTGATTTTTGTTTGGACTTACAGGAAATGATACTGAAGCAAGAGGCGAAAAGAAGTCCGGGAATCCAAAGAGAAATGCGCATCTTGATTTTTTTAGATATGAATGTACTACTATTCGGTTCACCTTTCCCGTCTGCGAAAAAAATGAGGAAAAGTTCCTGAAAATAGGGGCCAAAATTAAGGCCGCGCTAGTTTGTAAGTAATTAAAATTCATGTAGGTTTGCCAAGTTTAAATTAAAATACGCTATGACATTTAACCGTTTGAACAACATTGTGGGATGGATCGTGGGTCTGATTGCTTGCACAGTATACGTACTCACTATGGAACCCACCGGAAGTTTTTGGGATTGTGGTGAATTCGTTTCCAGTGCCTATAAATTACAAATTCCTCACCCACCGGGTGCTCCCCTCTTCACATTGATCGGCCGGTTTTTTATCGTGTTGTTTGGCGATAATCCGATGACTGCTGCCAAGGGTGTAAACTTCATGAGTGCCATCGCCAGTGGTATGACGATCCTTTTCTTATTTTGGACGATCACTCACTTCGCTCGCAAAATTGTTCAAAAGCCGGGCACTGAATTAAGCGGCACACAAATCTTTTCTATTCTGGGTTCCGGTGTAATCGGAGCTTTGGCTTATACGTTTTCTGATAGCTTTTGGTACAGCGCTGTTGAAGGTGAAGTGTACGCCTTGTCTTCTTTCTTTACAGCTCTGGTATTTTGGGCAATCTTGAAATGGGAACATGAAGTAGATACTGAAAGCAAAACCGATGGGCATCGCTTCTCAAGAGCCGATCGTTGGATCGTGTTCATTTTCTTCATGATGGGATTATCAATTGGTGTTCACTTGTTAAACTTATTGACGATACCTGCCATTGTAATGGTGTATTATTTCAAACGTTACACACCAACAACTAAAGGAATGATCTGGGCTTTCTTCATCGGCTGTATCTTAACTGGCTTGGTACAAGTAGCCATTATTCAGTGGAGCATTAAAGGCGCAGGCGCGTTCGATATTTTCTTTGTGAATAAACTCCATACACCTTTCTTCTTTGGATTCGGAACTTATTTCTTCTTGTTATTTGGAATGTTGATCGTTGGATTGCGATTCAACGATGCTTCCATTAAGAAATTTTCTAGTTTCCCGGTTTGGTTAGGCGCAATTTTACTATTGTTCTGTTTTCCCTTTATCAAATCAGCTGGAAGTGGACTTGGCCTACTAATCATTATAGGTGGTGTTATTGCGCTTACCTATTTCTATAAGAATTCCGTTGCTTCCTTTATTAAAATCGGTATTCTTTCAACCCTCTTCTTGGTAATGGGTTATTCAATCTATTTCACAACATTGATTCGTTCTTCAGCAAATCCCTCAGTGGATATGTACAATGTAGACAATCCTGTGAGTTTGGTAGGTTACTTAAGTCGTGATCAATATGGAGATTGGCCCATTCTTTATGGTCCTGATTTCACGTACCGTGCCCCCTCCGTTTCTGTGGGTACACAGTACATCAAAGGAAAAGATGAATACATCGCTAGCGGTGAAATGAAAAAACAAGATTTCAGCGCAAAACCGTCTGACAATGATATTGAAGAAATCATGAGTCAACACCCCGATTGGGATGCTGCAAAAATTGGTCCTCGCTTATTCCCTCGTATGTACGATAACGGGAATGAAAGAAACCAAGAGTATGTTTATCGCAATTTTGGTGGACTGAGCGCCGGCGAACAACCCGGTTTTTCAAATAACATCCGCTACTTCATGGATTACCAGTTAAGATGGATGTATTTCCGCTACTTCATGTGGAACTTTGCCGGTAAACAAAACGATCTTCAAGGCTTTGGTAACGGACGCGATGGTAACTGGGCAAGTGGTATATCCTTCATTGATAATATGAAAGGAACAGCTACGAATGATGTGTTACCGGAAACAGCAGGCAAACTAAACAAAGCAAACAATAAGCTCTTTTTCTTGCCCTTTATCTTTGGCATCTTGGGTATTTTCTATCAGTATCAAAAAAATAATAGAGACTTTATTGTTTCTTTCTTGCTATTCTTCTTTACAGGTTTTGCGATTGTAATTTATTTGAACCAATCGGGATATCAACCACGTGAACGTGACTATGCTTATGTGGGATCTTTCTATGCTTTCGCTATTTGGATCGGTTTGGGCGCCCTTTGGTTGAAAGACAAACTCGCCTCTTTACTCAAGAGTCAAACTACGGGTAACTATGCTGCATTTGCAGTTTCATTGTTGGCAGTTCCGGTTCTAATGGCAAGCCAAGAATGGGACGACCACGACCGCAGTCAGAAAACACTTGCATATGACTTGGGTAAAGACTATTTGGAAAGTTGTGCAAAAGACGCCATTGTAATTTCATTTGGTGACAACGATACCTACCCGCTTTGGTACACTCAGGAAGTAGCCGGAAACCGATTGGATCTCCGTGTGATGAACTATAGTTTGCTGGCAACAGATTGGTATATGAATCAATTGCGCTATCGAGTTAATGAAAGTGCACCTGCTGATGTTATTTTCACAGAAAACCAAATTGAAGGAACAAAAAGAGATGCTGTTTTCTCTGCTACTTATTTGAGTCGTTATAAGATCCCAAATAACCCGATCTCTTATTTCGACCAGAATAAATACCATGACCTGTATACTATTTTGAAAACTGTAACCGGTAGCGATGATCCAAAATACATGGTACCTATCGGAGATGGCGAATCATTGAATACCTTCCCTGTATCAAAGGTATCTGTACCGGTGAACGTAGAAGAAGTTAGAAAGTCGATGAGCTTTAATCCGGAAGACAGCATCGTATCAGAGTTAAAATTGGATATCAAGAAGAGCTTCATTCAAAAGAATGATCTAGCCATTCTAGCTCTTATTGCTGCAAACAATTGGAAACGTCCCATTTATTTCACTTCAACTCAAGAATTGGAAGAGCTAGGACTTGATAAATACACTCGTTTGGAGGGTATGAGCTACAGATTGGTTCCTGTTGAAAACACCAATGTAGAACGCAACGTGGCTTATAAAAACATCATGGAGAAATTCGCTTACGGAAATGCAGACAAGAACGGTGTTTACTACGACGAAGAAAACCGTCGCCATTTAAGCAGTATTCGCTCTACTCATGCATTTGTTGCACTAAGCTTGGCAAACAATGGCATGAAAGATTCGGCTCGTAAAATCCTTAACAAATACGACCAAATGGTGAACGAGAAGAACATCCCTTATGGTATGACTTCCAATCGTGGCAATATGCACAATAGAATTACCATGACCTTCCTTTTGGCCGCTTACCAAAGCGGAGATACCAAATTGGCGGACAAGGTAAATGCATCTGTTAAGAGAGATCTGGAACAACAAATGGTATTCTACAAATCTTTAGGCGATCCGGGTATGGATACCAATGAATTGGGCCTTCAAGCTTACCAGTACCTGAATCAAAAAGCAAATGGCTTAACTGATAAACAGGAAAATTATGTTCAGGACATTGCTTCTTGTTTTGATATGTTAAGACAAATTGCCGACTGGGAAAAGCAGTTCAAAGGCAGTAAAGGAACGGTTGAAAAAGCCCCTTCCGAGCTAAAAATTCCCGATACTCCCAAAAATTAAAATCTTCCTTAAATAGTAAATCCCGGAAATGAACTTTCCGGGATTTTTTTTATTATTTAGAATAGACGAAATTACAGGACATGAGAGGATTTTTGTTTACCGGTTATGACCCCAATAGCTCCGAAAAGTCAAAATTCGAGCAGTTATTGGATTTGTTCATGGAGTTACTCTCCTATACCAACGGAGATGCATCTGAAGCTTTGCAGTGGATGAACCAACTCGACAAACAATATGAGCTTACGAATAGCGAGTATGGAATGGGGGATTTTATTGAAGATTTAAAGCAAAATGGCTACCTAAAAGAAGACGACCACAACGGTAGCTTTAAAATAACTCCAAAAACAGAACAAGGCATTCGAAAGAAATCGCTAGAAGAGATTTTTGGCAAACTTCGCAAAACGAAATCGGGTGATCATAGAACTTTTAAGCCCGGACAAGGTGATGAAATTAACCCTGAAACTAGGCCATTCCGTTTTGGTGACATGTTGGAGCAGATTGACTTTACCAGTTCCATTATGAATGCTCAAATTAACCACGGAATCGACTCTTTTAGAATGAATGAGGAAGATCTGGCGATCCGCGAAACGGATTTTAAAACGCAAACATCTACGGTTTTGATGATCGACATTTCACACTCAATGATCCTATACGGAGAAGACCGTATAACGCCGGCAAAGAAAGTAGCAATGGCATTGAGCGAAATGATCACTACAAAATATCCAAAAGATACTTTAGACATAGTAGTGTTTGGAAATGATGCCTGGCCCGTTGCAATCAAGGATCTCCCCTATTTAGAAGTAGGCCCTTTTCACACCAATACCGTGGCGGGACTTGAATTGGCCATGGATCTGCTCAGAAGAAGAAGGAATCCCAATAAACAAATTTTCATGATTACCGATGGAAAGCCTACTTGCTTAAAAGAAGGAAAACGCTATTATAAAAACGCATTTGGCTTGGATCGAAAAATCACCAATCGTTGTTTGAATTTAGCGGCCCAGTGTAAAAAATTGAAAATACCCATTACTACCTTCATGATTGCTACGGATCCCTATTTGCAAAGATTTGTTCAGGAGTTTACTGAAACCAACAATGGAAAGGCGTTTTTTGCAAGCCTCGACAAACTAGGCTCTTTCATTTTCAAAGACTTCGAAAGCGGAAAGAAAAAAACATTATACTAAACAGTACCTATAAAATTAAAGAATGTCGAAACCAAGTATTAGCACCTTAGGTGCTTTGAAAGCGAGTGGATACCAACCTGTTTCTATTAAAGAAGAGATCCGCAGAAACCTAATAAAAAAACTACAAGCCGGAGAAACCACTTTTCCAGGTATTGTTGGTTATGAAGATACTGTAATTCCGGATGTCGAAAGAGCTATTCTATCAAGGCATAATATGTTGTTCTTAGGGCTCAGGGGTCAAGCAAAAACCAGGATGGCTCGAATGATGACGCACCTTTTAGACGAATACATTCCGGTGGTAGCAGGGTCTGAAATAAACGACGATCCTTTTGAACCAATTTCTAAATATGCAAGGGAAGTGATCCTCCATAAAGGAGACGACACCCCCATTGAGTGGTTGCACCGTTCGCAGCGTTATGGCGAAAAATTGGCAACTCCTGACGTAAGCGTGGCCGATTTAATTGGCGACATTGATCCAATTAAAGCCGCAAACTTGAAACTTAGCTTTTCTGATGAAGGAGTTTTGCATTACGGAATCATTCCAAGAAGCAATCGATGCATTTTTGTAATAAACGAAATCCCTGATTTGCAAGCAAGAATTCAAGTCTCGCTCTTTAATATTTTAGAAGAAGGAGATATTCAAATCCGTGGATTTAAGTTAAGAATGCCGCTCGATATCTTATTTGTATTTACTGCAAATCCGGAAGATTATACCAATAGAGGATCCATCGTTACTCCTTTGAAAGACCGAATTCAAAGTCAGATTTTAACCCATTACCCAAAATCAATCGAAACTGCTTTAACAATAACCGAACAAGAAGCGGCCATTCATGAAACGCAGGCTAAAAAGGTTTCAGTAAGTGATTTGATCAAACGCCTTATTGAACAGATCGCATTCGAAGCCAGAAACAATGAATATGTAGATAAAAAAAGCGGTGTTTCAGCGCGATTGAGTATTTCAGCTTATGAAAATGCATGGAGTTCCGCCGAGCGTCGTGGTATTATCAATAAAGAAGAAAAAACGCAGATATGGATCAGTGATCTGCAAGGAATTATTCCAGCCATCACCGGTAAAATAGAGTTGGTTTACGAAGGTGAGCAAGAAGGCCCATTTCAAGTGGCGATGAATTTGTTAGACAAAGCCATCCGCACTCAATTTACCACTTATTTCCCGAGCCCTGATGGTTATAAGAAACGTCGTCAAAATAGTCAACAACCTGCGCCAGAGAACCCTTACAAAGCCATCCAAGCATGGTTTGACAGAGGCAACTTGTTGGAATTAAGTGTTGACTTTACCGATGCATTCAAACTGCAAGAGCTTTATAAAGTTGACGGATTGCACGCTTTGGTAAAAAAATACTATAAACATGCCAATGATTTTGAAGCGGCTTTATTAATGGAGTTTGTATTGCACGGATTGGCTTCTTATTCAGTTATTAGCAAGAAGGCCATTGATGGTAAAATAGAGTTCAAAGATTTAATGGGAAGCATGATCAATTTAGGTCCATCGATCGAAGATGACGAAGAATAAAGTAAAAGGAGCCTTTAAGGCTCCTTATTAAATAATATTCACTTCACGTTCTAGATGTACTCCAAATTTATCTTGAACAGATTGAATGATCTCATTACTCAATGCTAAAATTTCGGCACCGCGGGCCTTTCCGAAATTAACAAGAACCAGCGCTTGCTTCTCATGACAGCCGGCATCGCCTCTCCGAACGCCTTTCCATCCGCATTGCTCAATAAGCCATCCGGCGGCTAACTTAACTGATCCGTCTATATTTGAATAGCTTACCAAACCAGGATAAGCTACCTTCAACTTGTTGGCGAACTCAGTAGATACAGACGGGTTTTTGAAAAAGCTTCCCGCATTGCCAATTTGGCTAGGATCGGGAAGTTTACTTTGACGTATTCGAATTACGGCGTCAGAAACATCTTTGATTTTGGGTTCTACCACACCCATCTTATCTAACTCTTGCTGTATCGCTCCATAACCAATGTTAATGTCAGGTTTTTTAGAAAGCTTGAATTGAACATTCATAATAATGTATTGCCCCCTCAAGGCACCCTTGAAAACACTCTCTCTATAACCGAATTTACAATCATCTTTAGAAAAATGATGTACTTCTTTAGATGCAATATGATAGGCTTCAAGAGCATGAAAAGATTGAACTAACTCTACCCCATAAGCGCCAATATTCTGAATTGGTGCTGCTCCTACAGACCCGGGAATAAGAGACAAATTTTCCAACCCTCCCCATCCATTTTCAATCGATCGGAAGAGCGTCG
>DGDD01000118.1 GCA_002385265.1 Chitinophagaceae bacterium UBA3961 | reverse complement strand
AATTCCTCTTTTTACCGACACAGATTCAGCCTTCTTGTATTCATAATAGTAGTTACATATACCCTTCTCGTCGAAAGTAATATCCGGATCAGCGATGGTATCCATTACTGATAAGGTACATTGCTGAAAAGTTCTATTTTCGATACTCATAACACCTCCTTTTTATAACTATCAATCAGCTTATTTGCAAAGCCTTTATTTCCATATTTTTCAATGGCTTCAGCTCGTATATTCATTCGATTGAAAGTAGCCAATTTTGAAACAATTTTATTTAATCCGGCCACAAGAGCTTCGATATTATCAGCCTCCACCAACACTCCATTTCCTTCATTTATCAGTGTATTAGGTCCTCCGCAACGCGTTGCAAGCACCGGAACCCCTCTCGACAATGCTTCAATAACTACCACACCAAAAGTTTCAATCTCACTACACAACACAAATACATCTGCGTTATCCAACAATTCAATTATTTGAGGTCTATTTTGTCGATCTAAAAGAGTAACACGATCCTTTAAATTCTTTTCATTTATTAGCCGAATCAATGAGTTTTTCAACTCACCATCACCTGCAATCGTTAACCTAGCATTCAAGCTTGAATGTGTTTGCTGAAAGGCTTCGATTAAATGTGAATGACGCTTCAAGGGTATCAGAGATCCTATGGCAACAATATGAATTGTTTCACCAGTCAACCTCTCACGAATAGGCGCTGATTCAACTTCATTGTCGAGCACATTAGGAAGTTCAGTCCAGTTAAACTTACGTTTATACACCCTATCAATGCACTCTCCCAAAAAGGCACTAACTACAAAGAAAGAACTTGCATTTTCGTAAGCATTGGCAATTGCAGGCTTAGTCTTAGGTGATTCAAGATCACGAGCTATATAAGAACTGTGCTCCGTAATTGCATACTTAACACCCTTACTCTTCAACAGTTCACTCGCCAGTATTCCTGCATAAGCAACATTATGCGCATGAATTAAATCAGGCCTTCCAAACTTCTTAACATATTCTCTGTAAGCTACCTTACCTGCTTTTATCCATCCAATATGATTTGTATGAATAGAGGGTGGATAATAATAGAACCCGTCAATTCTTACCACGTCAATCCCATCAACTGAGTCAAAACTTACAAACTTAACTTGATTAAACAGTTTGTTGAATAATAATGACCACATGCCAAGCCATGTTTCATGCTGCAATGAATTCGCAGGCTTTCTCCCGATTAATCTTAGAAGCAATGCTTTCAATAGCATAAGCACAGAAAGAGATTGTTTGATCGAAAGTGTACGAACCGTTATCCCTTCTGCTTGCAATGCTTTAATCTGATGCTTCTGAAAAATTCCGGCTAGATGATTGCCTTGAGGCTGAAATTCTTCCGATGGAATGACTAATACATGCATTATTTAATTGCTTTGCAAATCATTACTTCTTGAGCCGGAGACTCTTTGCTAAACCGAGTTAACAGCCACTCAATAGGGTATAAAAGAGGCCAAACAATTGAGTCGAACCATTTCCATTTTCTAGAATACTTTGTAAGCCTTGCCCATATTCTTGGAACCGTCTTAGATTTAGCATCTATTGGGTCATTGAACAAATAATAGTTTGCGACTCTATCTACAATTTCAAAGCCGTTTTTCTTCAATGCATTCTCATAACTTTCTAGAGTTCGGCATTTTTGGTGCGTTATAGACAAATTGCTTTGATGCATGAAATTGTCGGAAAAAATAAAATATCCGTCTTTACGAAGCACTCTATGTACACTACTCAATAACATATCAAGAGCATCGTCTTCCTCCAAATGATACAATACTGAAGATGCTGTAACAACCTCCATCTGATTATCAGCAAAAGGCATTGGTTCCTTTCCGGCATCAATTTCATAAAATTTACAATCGGGATACTTTTGAGTTAATAGGTTTACAGCAGTAGAAGAAATGTCTATCCCATGAATATTTTTCGGAAATTCCTTCCAAATATCAATTACAAAACCGGTGCCTGATCCTATATCTAGCACGTCTAACTTCTGAGAAGTTGAATACTTAGTAAACAATCGTTTCAGAACTGCTTTCGTTATTTTATAGCTCCAAATATTATAGTTCATAGTAAGAGAGATGTCTCCTACACCAACTAAATCATAGTGCTTACTTAAGCGCTCATCCCAGTATTGTTTTGCATCAAAACTCATATAAGTTTCTTTATTTTTTTAATAATTGATGTACGTTTCATACTCTTGTAAATGGCTTCAATTTCTTGTTCACTGAGCGGACAGTCCTGATGTGCAAGTGCTTCATCTAGTACTGATTTTCTCAACGCTTCATACTGTTTTGCATATCCTGATCTCGACTCTTGGCCGGCATGAACCCTATCCCAAACCAAATCTCGAGGCAGTTTCACTAAAGGATAATACCTCGCTAGTTTAAACCAAAGCTCATTATCTCCGATCATACGCTTTCCGCTGAATCCTCCAACCTCCTCAAAAGCTTTTTTTAAGATGATCGAAGAACCGGGAGCTCTATTAAAATGACCAAATTCGCCAAAATGTTCCTGATAAGCTTCCAAAGAGGAAATCATTGCCGGATATGGATATCGATTATCACCAATTGCAGAAAGTCCAAATCCTGCTTGAGGAAAAGCAAACATTGATTCAACCATTATTTGTAAGCTATGCTTATAAAGCAGATCATCGCTATCTAAGTACTTCAGATAAGAACCCTTCGCTAGGGCTGCCGCTTTATTTCGATTCGGATAGTCTCCCAAATTTTCTTTATTCTGATAAACACTTATTCTGCCGTCTTTCGAAGCAAATGAATGTGCAATTTCTAAAGTTGAATCTGTTGAACAATCGTCTACAATAATCAATTCAAAATTAGTATAGGTTGACTCCAATACAGACTTTATAGCATCTGCTATAAAATTCTCACGATTATAGGAGGTCATTAAAACACTTACCACTGGTGCCGACATAAGGCCAAATTAAGAATGATTAAACTTGTTTCAGAGGGACGGGGGGCTTTCCACAAAGGCGTTCATGAACCTGGTCTAAATTACTTTCACCTAGTTCTAAAGCAGCAACAAATTGTTGGTAACTTTCGTAGGCTGCCTTTTGGATTGTTACATTGTATTGATACCAATGATTTATCGCACGTATATTAGTACCTAAACGTTTTACGAGTGTTTTAAGTATACGAATTTTGTCTACAAAACTTAGTGGATTGACCTTTGGAACATATTTAAAAGCCAAGTATCTAAAATAATGGGTTGTAAAGTTTCTTTTGAATGAAAAATTGGCATCTTCCAAATGGTAATGATATACCCGAGCCTTATACCAATAACCTAATTTAAATCCCGCTTTATAAGCTTCGCGCGCCCAAAGCATATCCTCGCCAAAAACGGCTTGCGAAAACTTAATACGCTCTAAAGCCTCTCTTCTATAAAGCACATTTACATTATCCCAACTGCATACTTTTGACTTGACATCAGGACTCAGTTTTTCAAAGGCTTCGCTCGAATCGAATTTAAAGAACTGTTTTTCCGGTTCTGAATAGGGAAAGAACCATTCTAAAGGGTTCTTTTTAATGTTGTGTGGCACAACTTGTTGTCCACAAACAGCCATTAATTCGGGCTCTTCAAAGCATGCAAGCATATCGGCCAATAAGGTATTCGAAACCGGAGAAGCATCTTGAACTGTATAATAAAGAAACGCTTCATTAGAGTACTCAATCCCAAGATTTCTAGTAAGCCCGTGATTGAATGTATTTGCCTCAATCGAGAATACTGACACTTCAGGAACCGTGGCTAAATATTCAAGTGTCCCATCCGTTGAACCGGAATCAATTACTATAATCTTTGAGGGTAGAATCGTTTGGTTCAGTAAACCTTGAATGCAATCCTTAATTTCAGGAAAGCCATTTTTAACAGGAATAACAACCGCAATTGAAGGCTTTAGATTCATACTAAAATTGAATTGCTTGGTTGTATGTCACTTTGTTTAGGGTTATATCGTAGCCTGAATCAAAACCTCTAACACGTTCGCGAATAAAATTCTCGATCCAGGGCAATTTGTAAAGTTTCCATTTTCGCTGAGAAAAATACCGCTTCAACCAACTTGCTTCAAAACGCTGAAACAGTTGTTCCCCCTCCAGTTTATTCAGCAAATGAAGGCCCTCTTCAAAAAAACCGCTATTTGCGGCGCTTATTAAAAGATCAATAGCCACATGACGCAAGCCTTTAATGTAGCGAGTAAAAATTCCTTTTTGTTGAGTTAATGACATTGTCTGTTCCAAGACAAAAACTCTACTTTTCCATTTGGCTATTGAATGAAACCCTGTTCTTGACAAACTAACTTCGCTTATTCTAATAAAGATGTCAGGAACCAAATCCATTCTTTTTTTATACTTAACTCCCGTTAACATGGTCCTAAGATGCAACTCTACGTCTTGCCAAACAGCAAGATCTTGACGCCAAGCACCGATCGCCAAAAACTGATCTCTTTTCCAAATGGTTCCTGTACCCTGACAAACAGCATCTCCCATTAATATCCTTTCAATATCATCAGCCTCCTTATCAATGTTCCACAAAAGTTTTAAATCGTCAGGTTTGTCTTTGAACATGATCATTGGAAAGATAATAACGTCGGCACTTTGTTCTTCTTCTGCAATTCTTACCCTTTGCTCCAAACAAAAGCTTGCTAACAAATCATCCGTATCTAGAAAAATCACATATTTTCCTGTTGCTCTTTCAACAGCAATGTTTCTACAAACAGCAGCACCTTTGGGGTCTCTGTCGCGTTTGAATATTTTAACTCGAGTATCGCGTTCTGCATACGATTCCAATAATTCCCAACTATTATCTGTACTTCCATCGTCAACAATCACCCATTCCCAATCTTGATGAGTTTGCCGAAAGATGCTTTCAGCTGTTTCATGTATAATATCGGCCCTATTGAATGAGGGAGTTATGATAGAAACTCTTGCCATAACTACCTTTTATTGATTTGCCAATTTAAAATAGGATGAATAAGACCTGGTGGTTTAGGATTTATGGTAACCCCTAATTGATTTTCAACCACTTCATCTACCATGAACTCTAGCGTAATATCTTTGAAATATAATTTAGTTCTTGGAATGTCAATTTCTACTTGAATAAAATACTTGCCCATATTTAGAAAGGCTCCCGGTATTTTCAATACACTCTCGTACTCACCCTTTGTTCTAAGTCGCGCTGAATCTTGAAAAGTGAAATCACTGGTGCAACATATAACAGCACCATCATACGACAAAAGTGATGCTGTTATTCTTAAATCCTTTAAGTCCTCTTTTAACTTGTACCCAACATGAACAAATACATCGTCGCTAGTAGTAAACGCATTGTCTAATCTACCCTTCGAATCAAGAATACTGATATGCTGCAATTCAATTTCTCCTTTAGTTGGCTTATCAGCATCCGACCAGCTAAGCACGCGCGTATTTTGAGCGTCGCTTGTAAGATAGCGGTCTATAATCGGTTGTATATCTCCTGTAGCCGCCAAAGTGCCTCTCTCAATTAAAGCTCCCTTTGTACAGAGTGTTTTAACTGCATTCATATTGTGACTCACAAAAAGAACGGTACGACCTTCCTTCTTACTCACGTCATTCATTTTACCAATGCACTTGTTCTGAAATTCAGCGTCGCCAACGGCAAGTACCTCATCTACTATCAGTATTTCACTTTCCAAATGTGCAGCAACTCCAAAAGCAAGTCGAACATACATACCACTGCTATAACGTTTTACAGGAGTATCAATATATCTTTCCACGCCTGCGAATTCCACTATTTCATCAAACTTTGATTTGATTTCCTGCTTGGTCATTCCTAAAATAGCTCCATTCAGAAATATATTTTCTCTTCCGGTAAGTTCAGGATGAAATCCGGTTCCAACTTCCAATAAAGATGCAATTCTACCTCTCGCTCTAATGGAGCCAGTTGTGGGTGCAGTTACACGCGATAATAATTTTAAGAGTGTGGATTTACCCGCACCATTCTTGCCAACAATACCTAATACTTCACCTTGTTCCACTGAAAAGCTGACATCTTTGATTGCCCACACATATTCTCCACCCTTTGAGTCGCGCTTATTTTCCTGACCTAATTGCAAATAAGGATCCTCTTTGCCACGAATGCGATGCCACCATCTGTTCAAATCATGACTAATGGTACCGGTGCCCACTTCACCCAATCGGTAAAGCTTCGAGACATTGGAAATTTCAATTGCGTGCTTTTTCATATTATACGGTATCCATGAAGGTTTTTTCAACTTTGTTAAAGATCATGGATCCCACGATCAATATCACAACAGTAACCACTCCGCTGTAAGCTAGATAGGACCACTCGAATTGTCCTTTCCCCATGAATATGAATCGAAAGGTTTCAATTATTGACGTAAACGGATTTGCCACAATTAACCACCGGTATTTTTCTGGTGCTAAAGAAAGAGGGTATACTACTGGTGTAGCAAACATTGCTAATTGGATCCCAAAAGTTAGCAAGAATCTTAAGTCTCGGTATTTAGTTGTCAATGACGAGAAAATAACCCCTAAGCCAAGCCCCAATCCCGCCATCAAAACAACTAATATAGGCAACAACCATAACAACCCCCACTGAGGTTGCATGGTTTTCTCTGAGACCAAATAATAAATCCAACAAACCAAAAAAAGACTGAATTGAACTCCCAAACGTATCAAACTACTCATTACTACTGACAAAGGAATCACTAGTCTTGGAAAATACACTTTTCCAAAAATGTTGGCATTTGTAATAAATGTATCAGAGGTTTTGGTAAGAGATTCAGAAAAATACCCCCAACAAATTACCCCTGCCAAATAAAAAGGGATCATCGGCAAGCCGTCTGTATCCATCTTGGCAACACGCCCAAATATCAATAAGTACATTAACGTAGTGAGCAATGGTTGTACAAAGAACCAAATAGGACCGAGTATGGTTTGCTTATACTGTGCAACGAAATCTCTTCGTACCAGCAACCACAATAGATCTCTGTATTGCCAAACAGATTTAAAATCTAATTTGAATAGACTTTCTGTTGGTTTAATTTCTATATCCCAGTGTTCTTCAGTATGCAAAGCCGACATTGTAGTTTGGAAATTGGATTTTACAATTCAATTATTTCATGATCTTGTCCCACAACTTTCTAAGAGGAGAACGGTGTTTTTTGCGACGCTTTTGCCCGTTCGGCTTCTCATGATCGAAGTAATCACTACTATAAGCGTGTACGTATCCATAACCATATCCATGGCCATAACCGTATCCACTATAGGCATAGTAAGAACCATAACCGGTAGCAAAACGAATATCGTTGATGATTACACTGAGATGCGGCAACTTCTTAGAACGATACAAGTCATCTAACAATAAGATCTGCTTCTTATTTGTATAGTTGTGACGAACAATGTAAGCAGCACAGTCTGCAAATTGACCTAAGGTGATGGCATCACTCACCAGACCCACCGGCGCTGTATCAATGATTATGGCATCAAAATTAGCTTTCAGCCAAGCAAACATCTCTGCAATTCTAGGGCTGAGCAACATTTCTGAAGGGTTCGGCGGAATAGGTCCGCAAGGTATAATGTACAAATTCTCACGATCAGGTACCGGATAGATGATCTCTTCCATAGTATTAGCACCAATCACGAAATTTGTAATTCCCTTAAACTTATCGTTGATCTTCAAACCTTTTAAGATCTTTGGTTTGCGAATATCAAACTCTAGGATTACTGTTTTCTTTCCACTCAAGGCAATTACACCACCGATATTGGTACTCACGAAAGACTTACCCTCACCACTATACGTTGAGGTTACCATGATAACAGGCTTTTCAACTCCCGGTAGAATATATGCAAGATTTGAACGTACGATTCTGAATTGCTCTGCAACCACACTTCTTCCTCTGCTACTTACCACCAAGGCTCCGGTGTCTCCTTCAG
>DGDD01000016.1 GCA_002385265.1 Chitinophagaceae bacterium UBA3961 | reverse complement strand
TGTTTTGTCGTTGATAGTGGTAGTACTAATAAGCGATATTATTCCCAGAGCCATCTTCCGCGCCAAAGCCGACTCCATGCTGAATTTCGGAGCCAGAAGCGGTTTGCTAAGAGCCAGTGATTTTGCGTTTTGGTGGATTGCAAAACCCTTTATCAATATTTCTAATTGGATTCTCGATATCATTTTTAACGTTCGTGTAGACAAACGCAAAGAATCGTTTTCAAGGGCTGATCTGGATTACTTGATCCAACAAACAGGCCCTATCAACGATGAAAATCAGAACATGAATGCTGCCCTCTTCAAAGCAGCATTAACTTTACCGAAGGTAAAAATTCGTGAGTCCTTGATTCCCAGAAAGGAAATTGAAGCCATTCCGTTAACGGCTAGCATCGAGGAAATGCGTCAAAAAATGATTGCCACCAAATTGAGCAAATTGGTAGTGTACGATCAAAATATTGATCAGATTCTGGGTTATGTGCACCAATTAGACCTTTTCAAAAGCCCTGCTTCGGTAAAAGACATTTTGCTTCCAATACCGGCCGTTCCGGAAAGCATGAGTGTAAGTGATTTGATAAGCCGCTTCACCAAAGAGCGCAAATCCATAGCTTGGGTTGTAGATGAATTTGGAGGAACAGCGGGCATTGTAACCATGGAAGACTTACTGGAAGAGATTTTTGGAGAAATAAAAGACGAATTCGATGTAGAAGAATTGGAGGAAAAGCGCATCAATGAAAACGAATTCATTTTTTCAGGCCGCTTGGAACTCGACTACCTCAACGAGCATTATGGCTTGGAATTTCCGGAAAACGAGTCTGAAACACTATCCGGCTATATTATCCATCAACACGAGAAAATACCCCGACAAAAGGAGCGGATTGTAATTGGGGACTATGAATTCGAGGTGCTGCAAGTAACTGATACTCGAATTGAGTCGGTGAAATTGAAACGATTACAGTAAAACTGAAAGTTAATCCACTGTTTTCGATTGGCGACCCGACCGAATACCCTTAAATTTGCTCCACTTTTCGCTATGGCATTACCATTTTTTAATAAGAGGAACAAGGATAATCAGGAGATGTCGTTCGTGGATCATCTGGAAGAGCTCCGCGGACATATAACCCGATCTATACTAGTGATTTTGGTTTTTGCAATTACCATTTTCATATACATCGACGAGATCTTTGATTATGTGATCATGGGACCCATGCGCCCAAACTTTATCACCTATACCGGTTTGTGTAATTTCAGTCATTGGGCCAAATTAGGCGACGCCCTTTGTATGCCGGCTCCGAATGTGAAACTACAGGCCATGAACTTCAGTACGCAGTTCATGTCGAGCATCACCATTGCCTTTGTAGGTGGATTCATAGTTGCCTTTCCTTATGTATTCTGGGAATTTTGGAAATTCATTCGCCCTGCCTTAAATCAAAAAGAATTGAAAGCTGCAAGAGGCGGTATTTTCTGGGTCTCTTTCTTCTTTTTCACCGGAGCAGCTTTTGGTTATTTTTTGTTGGCTCCTTTTACGTTTAGCTTCTTGGCCAACTATACGATGGGTAAAACCGGATTTGTAACCACCATCCCTACTTTGGACGACTATACAGAAAATATGGTCGACATTATTTTAGGGGCCGGGATCGCATTCCAATTACCAATCATCAGTTATGTGCTTACCAAAATAGGATTGATTACTCCTAACTTTTTACGCACTTATCGCAAATATGCACTGGTAGCAATTCTTGTGATTGCCGCCGTTATTACCCCATCTCCTGATTGGACCAGTCAAATGTTGGTATTCGTGCCATTGGCTTTGTTGTTTGAAATTGGGGTGATTATTTCAGCGAGAGTGTACAAGGCTGAACAAAAGAAAATGAATGAGTGGTAATAGATAACGAACTTTAAACGAATTCAACATATTATGGCTGCGAATTTAGATCTAAGCAAACCGATTGTAATTGGTGGAGACCATGCCGGTTTCGATTTGAAAAAAACCTTGATCGAATATTTGAAAGAAAAAGGTTATGAGGTGGTAGATAAAGGCTTGTTTGAAAATGTTTCGGTAGACTATCCTGATTACGCGCATCCTGTAGCAGACTTAGTTGAGTCCGGAATGGCTGCATTTGGAATCTTGATTTGCGGCAGCGCAAATGGCGTAGCCATGACTGCTAACAAGCACCAGGGTATTCGCGCGGGCTTGAGCTGGAATGCTGAAGTAGCGAGTTTGATCCGTCAGCACAACGACGCAAATATCATTTGCATCCCTGCTCGCTTTGTAAGTGTAGATCTAGCAAAAGAAATGGTAGATATTTTTATCACAACTGCATTCGAAGGTGGTAGACATCAGAATAGGGTAAATAAGATTAGTTGTAGCTAAGATCAGGATTAAAGGATTTAAGGATTAGAGGATGAGGGATTAAATTGAGAATTGGGGAATTTGAGAATTAGTGGGACGAATGCAATCAAACAATCCAGTGTTTGGATTTCAAATTTGTAGAAAAAGGAAGAAACTGTACAATAACAGAGAGGGCCGCACAAGTGCGGCCCTCTCTGTTTGAATATTTAATTAACTCCCCGCCGAAGGCGGCTCATTCTTAATTATTAATTATTCATTATTAATTTCTTCTGTCTCTTCTGTTCTCACGACGATCGCGAACATTTTCCTTTCTATCTTTACGATCTTCTTTTTTGTCACGAACATCTTCTTTTTTATCGCGCTTGTCTTCTTTAGCGTCACGAACATCTTCGCGTTTGTCTCTACGATCTTCTATTTTATCGCGTTTACCACCATCGTGTTTTGCATCGCGAACGTCTTCGCGTTTATCACGAACATCTTCGCGCTTGTCGCGACGATCCTCTTTCTTATCGCGAACATCTTCTTTTTTATCACGCACATCTTCGCGACGGTCTTTGCGATTTTCTCTACGATCAATTTTGTTTTCTACGCGGTCTTTTTTATCACTAGCTGTTTGCGCATTAGCGGCGAAAGTGAAAGCGGTAAGACCAAGACTTAACATTAAAAATTTCATGGTGCTGTTTTGTTTCATAAATAACGGTTTTTAATTGCTGGTACGTATACATAGACCCGCATTGACCGTTCGAGTTTAAACAACCCCTTATAAAAATTTTAACTATTTGGAGCCATAGCGTTTATTTTTCAATAGCCAACTGGCCACTTGATAATACGCAACTGCTTGTTTTACAAGACTATCGGTGAGGGGCGATTGTTCTGCCTTACCTGTCGAAAAATCGGGCTTAAATTCTTTGATATTTTTTACCGGCGACTGAATTACCAGCTTTCCGTCCCTCAAATACCCCAATCCTTGATAGGTACTAATAAATGCCCGTTCAGCCCCTTCGGGAGCCGAAAACTGATCGCGTCCTAAGAACTTGGATCGATAGCTCATTTTCATAAAGCCTAGAATTGAGGGGGCTATGTCGATTTGAGCCGTGAGGCGTTCAAACTTAGCGGGTTTCAATTTGGAAGGACAATAAAAGATCAATGGTATGTGATAACCGGTTACAGGGAGTGCAACACTGCCGGCGCTTCCGGCGCAATGATCCGATACAATAACAAACAAGGTATTGTTAAACCAAGGTTTTTGTTTGGCATCGCGAATGAATTTACCAATTGAGTAGTCTGTATATTTTACCGCTCCTTCGCGCATTTGTTTTTCAGGTGCAATATCAATACGGTTGGCCGGATAAGTAAAAGGACGATGATTACTCACAGTCATAATATGAGTGAAAAAGGGTTTACCCGATTGATGGTTTTGATCTAATTGCTCAATTGCTTTATCGAACATGTCTTCATCGGCAACACCCCAAATATTGGCAAAATGAATTTTGGCAGGGTCTATTGCCGTTCTATCAATTACTTGATAACCGTTTCCGCCAAAGAAGGTTCCCATATTATCGAAGTAGCTGTATCCTCCATACATGTACTGCGTGATGTATCCTTTTGATGCTAATACAGAACCAATTGTAAATAAATTACCATTATCCGGGCGCTTTACGATGCTTTGTCCGGGTGTAGGCGGGATAGCCAGTGAGAGCGCCTCCAAGCCACGCACGGTGCGAGTACCCGAAGCATACAAATTGGTAAAAAACAAACTTTCCTTTGAAAGAGAATCGAGAAAAGGCGTGATGTTTTTTGTACTTCCAAACGCTTCCATGAAATCGGCACTTAAACTTTCTACACTAATAAGTACCACATTCATTTTCTGTTCAGGCTCCGAATAAGTTATGTCTCGCTCTAAATTGAAGGGATCATTGCTTACAAATTTTGCATTAGGTAATGCTAGTTGTTGGCGAATGATCTCAAACGCTTCTTTATCGGGTAGTGCTTTGTAAAACTTGAAGAAGTCTAATTCATTGTTCCAGAAAGCGGTTCCAAATTCGAACATCCCGTTTCCTGCCAACTCATTGGCATATTCGTTTTTGCTGAATTTTCGCCAATGATTGTCTAAACTGAAATAAACAATGGCAGGAACAATCAAAAAGGCTAAAGCATACGATGTTCTCTTAAGGAAAGAGGGAGTTTCTGCTTGAAGTGCAGCTCTCAATTGAGGGCGAATCCAAATAGTAAGGCCAACGGCTATCAGCAATACTGCTGCAATGATCCATTCAACCGGATAGCTTTCTTTAATGTTTCCCAATACTTCATTGGTATATACCAAATAGTCTACTGCAATGAAATTGTATCGATTGCTGAATTCGTCCCAGAAAAACCATTCAGAGATCGCGTTAAAGATGAGTAAGAAGCTTAAGAAGATAAAATCGAATGTAAGCACTCCCAAACGCCATTTCACTCTGAATTCAGTTGACTTAAATTTCATCCATACAAAAACCAAGAGACGGAACACTACATATCCAATTGCTCCTTTGCGAAGATCGGCGTTGTAGTCTTTGGGAATTAAGTCGGAGAATAAGAGTACCAGCACAAATGCGGTAAGAATTGATGCAATAATTGTATAACGCGGATTAGTATACGCTATATCGTCCATAAACCAGAGGTACAATACCATTGGTATGATGATATAAGAAGCTACAGCCAAGTCATATCCTAAACCAATAAAAAATACCCCGAGTAGGTTGCTAATTGAGAACTCGAAACCTGAACCTGTTTTAATAAGAAGGGCCAATCGAGTAAGAAATGAGATGCTTACAACAATGGCTAACAGCAAAAAAACAGGCGTGAACCTGTTTTTTTTGCTTAAAAGCTTAAAAGGCGACAAAATTGCCATATAGAAACTTTATTAATGTAATAATTCGATCGATTACCAACCTAGAATCCATGCGAACATCAAAGGGGCAACGATGGTTGCATCACTCTCTACGATGAATTTTGGCGTCGTGATATCGAGTTTACCCCAAGTGATTTTTTCGTTAGGAACTGCGCCTGAATAAGAACCATAAGAGGTTGTAGAATCACTGATTTGGCAGAAATAACTCCAGAAAGGAACATCGTGCCATTCCAGATCTTGGTACATCATGGGAACTACACAAATAGGGAAATCACCTGCAATACCACCACCAATTTGGAAGAAGCCAACGCCCTTACCTCCAGAGTTTTGACGGTACCAGTCGGCCAACCAAACCATGTATTCAATACCACTTTTTACTGTGGTAGCTTTCAATTCATTTTTGATTACGTAGCTCGCGAAGATGTTACCTGTGGTGCTATCTTCCCAACCCGGAACAACAATAGGAATGTTCTTTTGAGCAGCGGCTACGATCCAACTGTCTTTAGGGTCAATTTCATAGTATTGTTCCAACTCGCCACTGAGAACGGTTTTGTATAAAAATTCATGAGGGAAATAACGTTCCCCTTTTGCTTCTGCATCTTTCCATTGTTTTACCAGGTGTTTTTGCAAACGACGGAAAGCTTCTTCTTCGGGGATACAGGTATCGGTAACGCGGTTGTAATGATTCTCCAGAAGATCCCACTCTTCCTGAGGAGTTAAATCGCGGTAATTAGGAACGCGTTTGTAGTGAGAGTGTGCTACCAGGTTCATAACATCTTCTTCCAGATTGGCACCGGTACAACTGATGATGTCAACTTTACCTTGACGAATCATTTCCGCCAACGAAATACCTAATTCAGCGGTACTCATGGCACCTGCAAGTGTGATCATCATTTTTCCGCCTTCTAATAAATGTTGCTCGTACCCTTTGGCAGCATCCATTAAAGCTGCAGCATTAAAATGGCGGTAATGGTGTTGAATAAAATTTGAAACAGGACCTTTGTTCATTGATTTCCAATTATAAAGTGATCCGCCTTCAGATCAATTCACATCGGGTGCATTGAGACGCTGCGGGAAAGACGCAAAATTAATTAATAATTGAGAATTAAGAGCAATAAAAGGGGGCGGTTAGGAGGAGAGTACCATTTTAACACAAAGGTTTAGATGTTTCGAGTTCAGCAGTCGCGAGTTTTTTTACCGCAGCGGCGCAGCGATCGCAGCGGAATCGCAGCGGCAAATCCATTCTTCCGATGAAGCCAGATAACCTCCGAGCCCCCGTGGTTCTGTATTGCCCCGCGCAGCGGCCTTTGCGTTCTTAAGTAAACGACTCTACGAATTTCAAGTAGCCAAAAACTTAAAGCAACCACAACCACTCCAACCTCCAACCTCAAAACCTTTGCGTTTAAAAATACATTCACCGCAACGTGCGCAAAGTCCGCGAAGGTGTCGCAAAGTATCATTTTGAATCGCAGCGTCAAATCCATTCTTGCGCCCAGGGCAGATACCCTCCGTGCCTCCGAGCCCCCGTGGTTCTGTATTCCCCGCGAAGCGGCCTTTGCGTTCTTAAGGAAACGACTCTTCAAATATCGAACTATCTAAAACTTAACTAACCACAAACTCTCCAACCTTCAACCCCAAAACCTTTGCGTTTAAAAATACATTCACCGCAACGTGCGCAAAGTCCGCGAAGGTGTCGCAAAGTTTCATTTTGAATCGCAGCGTCAAATCCATTCTTCCACCGAAACCAGTTCACCTCCGTGCCTCCGAGCCCCCGTGTTTCTGTATTCCCCGCGAAGCGGCCTTTGCGTACTTAAGTACAGCGTCTTCGAATTTCGAGCTGCAAAAAACTTAAATTCACAAAACACTCTACAACCTCCAACCACCATTCCTTTGCGTTCCGGCTGTTCCCTCTCAAAACAATAAACCTCCGTGCTATTAACACGAAGGCTTACTTTCCAACTAAAACCAACTTGAGAAAACACTCTTTTATTCTGCGAACTTTTTGTCTTTTTTATAAACAGACCAACTGCTTGCATCATCTGATTTCAAAACGATTGTGTAATCAGCACACTCAAGCGTTACATAGTAAGTAGTAACATTATTGGCTGCCATTTCGAACAAATCAGTGATCCACATTGTACCGTACTCTTTCTTCAATTCTGTTTGCAAGTTGATTGGCAATTGACCCGATACAATGTTACGAGTAGTAGCCATCAACTCTCCTTCTGCGTTATAGAAAGCGAACAATACTTGTCCGTTCAAAGTGAAAGTTGCTTTTGAAAATTCTTTTGATTGCTCCCACTTTACATCTTTTGCATTTGCAAAATCACGTGTAAGGGATTGATTCAATTTCTGATTTACTTTATCAGTGTTGTTAGCGAATGCACTTGTTACAAACATGGTAACCATTAGTGCAACTTGTAATAAACGTTTCATTTTATTTAGGTATTTTTTATTCTTTAAAAGGATTCCGATAATAGGACGAGCATTGAATTAAAATGTTACAGTCCCGGCTTATTTTTTTTCTTTTTTAACAATATTAACATCTCCATCTGAATGCACTTGAACACTTAAGTTGTGCTTCGTTGTTTCCAAAGAAACGATGTAGCTCGTACTTCCGTCCTTCAATAACTCAATTGCAGACTTGTAAGCAAAAGAACCGAAACGTTCTCCAAGTGATTGACTTACAATGATTGGCAAAGAAGAGGTGCTGATGCTGCGGCCTGTTGCAACCAATTCGCCGTCTGCACTGAAGTAAGCATGGTACTCTTGTTGATCCATGATGAAAGAAGCATGATAGATACCTTCAGCACTTACTTTTTCCCACGCAACAGATTTTGCATTAACAAAAGTTTGCTCAAAAGATTTTTGTACTTTCTTACTTACTGAATAGGATTCAGTTGCAAATACAGAACTAGTGAATACAGTTGCGAATAAAATCGCGGTTAAGATTACTTTTTTCATGGTTAATTTATTTATAGTGTTTTTAATAAGTGATACTCAAATCGTGTCACATCAATATGACGTGCACTGGAAACTTTTGTTACAGCGGGTTGCATTATTTTAAAATGAATTGTTGAATTCAGCGATGAAATGAGGGATATAAAACAAGAGTAAGCGTATCGATACTTTACTACAGTCGGCTATAATTCAATGCCCGCAAAGTTTTGAAGAGAGTCTTAACAAATTGCTAATGCGCTGTTAAGTGAACGTTAAGTAATAGTACAAAAGAAAAACTACCCACTTAACCGATAGGAAGCCTACTAACCAATTTTGAATTTTTCTTGTTTTAAAACACGCTTTTAAGAAAATGATCCTTACTCACATTAGAATGTATTGCACATAATTTTAAATTTGAGCAATACGAACAAAAGCAATGTTGTAACTTCCATTTATGAACTATTTGGCGCACGCATATCTATCGTTTCATCATTCGGGTATTCTCATTGGTAATATGACCAGTGATTTTATCAAGGGAAACAAACAATATGACTTGCCCGCTGATATTCAGGTTGGAATACGCTTGCATCGGTTGATCGATGAGTTTACCGATTCGCACAAAGTCACTTCCGAAGCAAAACAACTTTTTAGAGAAGATTATCGACTTTATAGTGGGGCCTTTATCGACATTGTTTACGATCACTTTCTTGCAAAAGACGAAACCAGGCTCCCAGATGCCACATTAAAGGCTTTTGCGCAAGAAGTGTATACAAGTTTAGAAGAAAGGCAAGAAGTTCTTCCCGAACGCTTCAAAAGAATGTTGCCGTTCATGAAAGAACAAAACTGGCTTTATCATTATAATAGTACCTGGGGTATCGCAAATAGTTTTGCAGGGTTGGTTCGCAGAGCGAAATATATAACTGAGTCGAACACAGCTTTTAACATATTCAAATTGCATTACGAGCAGTTAAAAGGCTATTATGAGGAGTTTATTCCGGAAGTGGAAAGCCTTTCACGTAATTATATTGCATCTCATTTATAAATGAGGCATATAACTATATAATTATATATTTTTGTTCCTAAACCATGAAGAATGAAGAAAATCCAATTGTTAGTAATTACAATTTGTTGTTTTTGGATATCCGCCTCGGCTCAGAACCGATTTCCTGCCATCGACAAATCGCCGATGGATATGATTTATTTCCCCATTAATTATCCTGTTCTAAAAATTCAAAATAAGGCCACTGATCCGTTGATCATGCGTGTTTGTTATAGTCGTCCACAAAAAAATGGTCGTACCGTTTTTGGAGAATTGGTTGAATTTGGAAAAGTATGGCGTTTAGGAGCCAACGAGGCAACAGAAATTGAATTGTTCCGTGATGTGAAAATTGGTACCAATAAATTGAAGAAAGGTCGTTACACTGTATATGCTATTCCTACAGTAGACAAGTGGACCATCATATTTAATAAAGAAACGGATATCTGGGGTGCTTTTCAATACGACGCAAAAAAAGATGTATTAAGAGTTGACATAAAACCTGAAAAATCTACTGAAAATATTGAGGCTTTCTCTATGGCCTTCGAAAAATTGGGCACCGGTTGCCAATTGGTGATTGGATGGGACGACGTGGTTGCGAAGTTGCCGTTTAGTTGGTGAGAAAAGGAGGAGATGAGGGGATTAGCTAATTCGTGAATTTGGAGTGTGGTAGTAAATGGCTACTAAATGCTTAAAAAACCTTCCCCGTGCGAGAATTTGGAACTAGTTACAACCTAGATTCTCCGAAGTACCATCATTTCAATCTTCGCAATTCATTCAAGTATTGTAATTTTAATAAATGTGTGGCATTGCCGGAATTGTATCAAAAACAGCCTCGATAAGCCTTGAAACGGGCGCTATGATGTTGGACGCCCTTCAACACAGAGGCCCCGACGGAATGGGTTCCTGGCAAAACCCCAGCGGCAATATCTGGTTAGGACATAACAGGCTCTCCATCATTGACCTCTCCCCTGCAGCCGCACAGCCCATGCATTTCAACAATCGACTTACCATTACCTACAATGGCGAATTGTATAACTATAAAGAGCTGAAATCAGATCTTGAGCAGCAAGGTTATCAATTCAGAACGGCCTCCGATACTGAAGTTATCCTAGCAAGTTATGACCGCTTTGGTGCTGATTGTTTGAATCGGTTTGATGGCATGTTTGCGCTGGCTATTTGGGATGAAGTGCAACAAGAGCTATTCGTTGCCAGAGATCGGATGGGAGAAAAACCTCTTTATTTTGCTTTTAGCCAAGATGCCAGTCAATGGATCTTTGCCTCAGAAATAAAAGCCCTGTTCGCGGCCGGATTTTCGAAAGAAATTGAACCCGAATTAATGGCGCAATACCTCAGTATTGGTCATCTACACAATGTTCCCAATCATTATTCTACCTTTTATAGATATATAAAGAAATTGCCGGCAGCACATTTTGCTACTGTGAAATTGAAAAATGAAACCATTGATGTAGCAGTTCGAAAATATTGGAGCTTTCGTTCAATGGATCTAACTGATCTTTCAGAAGAAAAGATCTTAGCGCAATTTAAAGACCTCTTGGAACGAAGTATTTCCCGTAGGCTCCGAAGCGATGTAGCCAGTGGCACTAGCTTGAGTGGCGGACTAGACAGCGGATCTATTGCAGCACTGATTGCCGGACATCTAGAGCTGCCATCCAGCTATCAACACAAAAGTCTCACTGCCTCCTTTCCTGGCTTCGCTCAAGATGAGACAATGGCAGCAAGAACCATTGGAAAGCAGTTCAATCTTCAACAGTATTTCATTGAAATCAGCAGTACTGAGATAGAACGTAATCTCGCACATTTACTGGAGCTCCACGATGAGCCCATCAGTAGTGCCAGTAGTTTTGCTCAATACTATGTATTCAGAAAGGCAAAGGAAGAAGGCATAAAAGTGCTGCTCGATGGGCAAGGAGCCGATGAATTATTAGGGGGATATGATAAATACCGTCATTGGTTTTTACAGGAATGTATTCGGAAGGGTGACTGGACTACCGTTAACGCAGAAAAAAAATACGATCCCAGATGGGGCTGGAAAAATTATGCCGCTTCACTAGCTCCCAATTTAGCAAACAAGGTATTGGTTCAGTTGGCCGAAAAGAAAGCAAGAAAAGAATTGGATTTCAATATCGAATGGCTGAACAGCTTAGAATCGAAAACCTTTATCAATAAGCCGCAGATAAAAACCTTACAAGAAGCATTGGTAGACAGTTGCTTTAATGGTGGATTGGAAGAATTGTTGCGTTATGCCGATAGAAACAGCATGGCACATGGAATAGAAGTTCGATTACCCTTCTTGGAATTTGAACTCATTCAATTCTGTTTGTCCGTTCCGGCCCACTACAAATTCAAACAAGGATGCTCTAAATGGATTCTCCGGAAATTAATGGCTCCTCATTTACCGGAGGCAATTGTATGGAATCGCAAAAAGATTGGATTTGAACCGCCGCAAGAAAAATGGATGCAACTTAAAGCTGTTCAAGAAAGAATCATTGATTCGAAAGAAAAACTTGTGCGTGAACGCATTCTTAATGCTTCAATACTAGATAAAAAAATACAGCCGCACCCTTCCTATGCGGCTGTTAACACCGACTGGAAACTCTTATGCGCCGGTGCCTTCCTATAGGGAATATATAGGATCCTTAACCCTTGATCAATTTTTCCGTTACTTCTGAATTTCCAAACTCGTCAACTTTCACTGTCAACCAATGCTTGTCATCATAAAGCTTAACGATATAATTCACGGTATCTCCTTCCGTAAGTTCAACTACTCCAAACTGTTTGTAATCTGAATATTCTTTCAACAGTCGATTTTGAATTCCTACGGGTAAATTCTCCGGCTGGTAGTAGCGGATCGCCCGAACAATTTCACCATCTTTGTTATAAAACACGCGAGATCGAACACCCGACATCACAAAACTCACATAATAGCGATCCTCATCATCTTCCCATTTTACCTGCTGTGCTTTAGAGAAGCGTTCATTAAAAGCTTTCAATACTTTGCTATTGGGGTTAAAGGCCCAAGCATTCACGGCGCAAATGGCCGCTACGATCATTAAAGAAATTTTTTTCATGGCTTTGTATTTAGTGATGTGAACAAATGAAACAGGATTCAAATCTACCCTAGTAAGTCGCTGAAGTCAAGCTAATTGGTAAGTGTGGTGTTAAAGAAAACCGAATCAACGAATTTATTCGTACTTATTAGAAATTTGCGTAATGAATTTTATGGAACAGAACGCAGTACCGTAAAGCATTTGAAAAATGTTACAACAAATTGCAGCAATCGGGTTAAAGTGCTGTTAAACTACTTGTATGAAAACTCAGGCGCTAAAAACAGGGGAATAAGCATGGATTCACTGCAGCAAAAGTTGCATCTTTGCAGTCAATAACTACGAATATGAAACCAGCTACAAAGTTTATACATGCCGGAGCGCATCCGGATCCTTCTACCGGCGCTATTATGACGCCAATTTATCAAACCAGCACCTTTGTTCAAGCAGCACCCGGCGATCACAAAGGATTTGAATATGCGAGAAGTCAGAACCCAACCCGCAAAGCATTGGAAGAAGCTTTCGCAATTATAGAAAACGGAAAGTTTGGATTGGCATTTAGCAGCGGTGTTGCGGCTACCGATGCAGTCATCAAATTATTAGCTCCCGGTGATGAAGTTATTTGTGCAAATGATATGTATGGAGGTACGTACCGTCTCTTCACGAAAGTGTTTGAAAAGTTCGGAATTAAATTCACTTACGTAGATACGACCATTGCAGCAAATGTTGCAGCGGCAATTAGTCCTGCTACTAAAATGGTTTGGCTGGAAACACCTACTAATCCGCTGATGAACATTACAGATATCGAAGCAATTGCAGCCATTACAAAGCCTAAGAACTTGATCTTGGTAGTGGACAATACTTTTGCTTCTCCCTATCTCCAAAACCCATTGGACTTAGGCGCGGATATCGTAATGCACAGTGCTACTAAGTATTTAGGTGGACACAGCGACGTAATTCAAGGTTGTTTGATGATGAATGATCCGGCATTACGTGAGCAGTTGTACTTTATTCAGAAGAGTTGTGGTGCGGTTCCCGGTCCAATGGATTGCTTTTTAGTGTTAAGAGGCATCAAAACATTGGGAGTACGCATGAAGCAGCACTGTGAGAATGGAAAGATCATTGCGCATTGGTTGGCGAAACATCCCAAAGTTGGAAAAGTATATTGGCCGGGTTTCGAAAGCAATATCGGTTACGAAATCGCCAAAAAACAAATGAAAGACTTTGGCGGCATGATCAGTTTTGAATTGAAGGACGATAGTGTAGAAGCTGCTCGTAAAGTGCTATCAAGCACTCATGTGTTCTCCTTAGCAGAAAGCTTGGGTGGCGTTGAAAGTTTGATCAATCACCCCGCCTCTATGACCCATGCTTCTATTCCCAGAGAAGAGCGCATCAAAAACGGACTCAGCGATTCCTTGATTCGTTTGAGCGTGGGAATTGAAGATGCGGAAGATTTGATAGAGGATTTGGCGAAGGCGATTGGATAGAATAAAGATTTGTCAATGTGATGGTGTGATGATTAGTTGTATGTACTACTGTGCCCCTCAACTCGCAAACTTCTCCATCACCCCCAATCCAAACAACGCAAAATCATATTTAACAGGATCAGTGGCGTCGAGCAATCGGAGCGACTGGTCCAGTTCTTCAACAGATTTGGCATCGCTTTGCGGACGCTTGAGCAAGCCTAGGGCGCGAGCGGTGTTGCCGGAATGAACGTCTAAGGGACAAGAAAGTTTGGAGGGAGAGATCGATTTCCAGATGCCAAAATCAACCCCCTTTGCATCCTCTCTAACCATCCATCTTAAAAACATATTGATGCGCTTGGCAGCTGATCCCGATGAAGGATCGGAAACATGCTTTTGAGTGCGATATGGAACAGGGGTTGAATAGAATGCTTCGCGAAATGCAGTAATGGCAGGTTGCAGACTTTCCTTGGTTTGATAGCGCGCATACACAGCTTCCATATCATCGTAGCTCTTATACAAATGCTGCAATGATTGCACGGCATGTATCAAATCTTCCCCATTAAAAGTTCTGTGAACAAAAGACTCCAGTTTTATCAAATCCTTTCTCTTATGATTCATGACGAAATCGTAAGGAGAATTGCCCAATAAATCAGCCAACCGATGTCCGTTGGCAACGATTGATTTACGATTGCCCCATGAAATAGTGGCTACTAAAAATCCGGAAATCTCAATGTCTTGCTTAAAAGTATAGCGATGCGGAACCGCAATGGGATCGGCTTCTATGAAGGAAGGCTTGTTGTATTGTTCCACCTTAAAATCCAAAAACTCTTTTAACTCCGATCGATCCATAGCTCAAAAATACAACATCCTCTTTTTATACATCCTTCCATTCAGAAGCACCTGAAGCACCCCTGGTTCTTGCTTTTTCAATCTGACGGTCAATGATCAACTTTGTGATCAATTTTGCCGCATCTGTTTCTGCATTTGTTTTCAAGGTATATTTTAACAACGATTCGTTGATATCAATTCTATACAATACCTGGATGAGCCGATTGAAGTCGGTATTGATCAAATGATTTACTGCCGCCTCCAGTTCAACTGCTTTCTCACTGAGATCGGGAGCTTGTATCAACTTTTCCAATTCCATGCTGCTAAGCTATCTTCTTTTTCTCAAACCTCAGTTCATTTACTTTGGCTTGATCTTCTTTCTCTGCTTTCAGATCGAACATGGTTCCAAAAACATGATCCCATAAGGTGGAGCTCACTCCAAATCCATGGTGTTCGTCTTTGTAATGATGCAAATGATGGTTTCTCCACAAAGGTTTCATCCATTTAAACGGAGGGTTAAATGCATGAATGGCATAATGCATGGTTCCATACATCAAGTATCCGACCATAAAACCGGGAAAAAACAAAAATGCTTTTACTCCCATGATTAGATACATAATTCCTAGAATGGTAGAAGAAATGATCAAACTGGGAACGGGCGGCATGAATAGGCGCTCGCGATCTCTTGGGTAGTGATGATGATTCCCGTGCAGGATGTAAGCAAATCGCTGCATACGCTTGCTTTCACTGATCATGTGAAAAATGTAGCGATGTGCTAGGTATTCAAAAAATGTCCAGAAAAAAACGCCCGCAATAAAAATTCCAATCATGCTTCCGGTTGAAAAATGAAATTTGGAATGTGCGGTGTACAAAATAAAACTGAGAATCGGAATGTACATCGACCAAATAACAATAGGATTGGTTTTAGTAAGCATTTCCAGGTAAGGATTCTCAAAAAGTTGTGCCTGTCCTCTGTTGTGGATTTTTTCAAACTTCATACACTTTCTTTTTGCCAATGCAAAATTAGAAAGGAAAATGTGAATGAATTACTAACGTTTAAATGCATCCATAACTTGTTGAGCATAAGTCTCTAAGCTTGGGTCGCGAGCTCCCATTAACAAAACCACCACATCGTCTCCCAAGCTTTCTTTGATTCTTTCCGGCCATTTGTTTCGGTCTTCTTCAAAGAAAGCCGGTTTGCCTAATGCTTTTAGGTCTTCTATTAAGTCGTTAGCAGAAATATCTTTCACAGCGGTTCCACCGGCATAAAAAATCTCACTCATCCATATTTCATCTTCGGGACGCAATACTTCGGCTATTTCGTGCACAAAATCATTCCGAAGGAAACGGGTGGGTCCATATCCATGTGGTTGGAACCAAGCAATTACTTTTTTGGCGAGCGGCTGACAGGCTGCAATTGAGGCGGCGCATTTTGCCGGATTGTGCGCATAGTCGTCAATTAACCAAGCTCCTCGCACCTTACCAACAATTTGATGTCTGCGATAAATGCCTTCGTATTTGTACAAGGCCTTTGCAGCAGTAGCCAATGGAACTCCAATAGAAGCTGCCACAGTTAAAGCGGCTAGTGCATTTTCCATATTGTGCCTTCCCACCGTGTTCAAAGTGATCTCTTGATCTTTGACGGTAAACTTGCATACAAATCCTTCTTGTTTAAAATCCTTCGCTTCAAAACCTGCTCCTGTATTCGGTGTAGTGGCAAAGTCGAACGCGGCATTGGCAGATAAAGGTGCTGCTAATGGATGCGAACGGTTTACAATAAAGGTGTTGGAATTAGATTTAAACGTTTGGAAGATATCGAGCAGAACGTCAATCTCTTTATGGTCTTTATCAATATTGAGCAGCAAACCAATTTCAGGATGGTATTGAACAATGGAGCCATCGCTTTCATCGGCTTCAATTACCAGCCATTCTCCCTGCCCTACTTTCGCATTGCCTATTTTCCCTTCCTGAATAATGCTAACCAAACCGGCACCACTTATAATGCTAGGTTGCAAACCGGCTTCTTCCAATATCTGAAACAACATGCC